>CALBIN010000001.1 GCA_937893275.1 uncultured Opitutia bacterium
CCACGTAAATGAATTCATCGGGGAAATTATCCGAACGCTGAATCTTTGGGAATGGGTTGTATGCATCCCTAACCACTCGCTTTTCCAATCCTTTGAGTCGCTCCTCCACGGGAGAAATTAGCCGTTGTTCGACTCCTTGGCGAACGGGATGATTGTAGTCCAATTTTCGTACGGTTTCACGAAGACCTTCCAATTTGAGGCTATCCCAGTCGCTTTGCGCTAGTGGTGCGTTTGCATTGACGCGGGACTCGAATTCGGCAGCTTTTGCGTCCAGTTCACCCAATTTACTGAAGAATGCCCCGATTTCCGGGAATCTTCCTCTCAATGGGGCCAGGGTTTGGTTAGCGGTGGCACGTAGTATTCCCAATTCTCGCCTTATGCCTTCCAAGCGAGCTTTCGGGGCTACGTTGAAGTGAACGCCAAGCAGGCTCCAAAGCTTAGAGATGTCTCCCTTGCTAGGTGCCGGTGGGGGAGGTTGTCCGGGACCACCGCCTTGCTGGTTGCTTCGTCGTGGTTCGTAGGTGCCGGGGAAGCCACCATGGATCAAGGGAAGTGGGTCTTCGAATATCGCTGTAGGTATTCCTGCCTTGATTGCTGCTATCAGGTCGCCGAGCTTTTCTTCATCGAGTGTGGATGGTTGAACGACGACAAGTGCGTCGTAGTCGCCTTTGTTGATCGGGCCTCCGGTGACTTCCTGAACATCGTACTGCTTTCTCAACTCGGTGACGAATTCCCAAGGTGGGGAACCGCCTCCCATCGGAATCCCCATCATGCCCATTCCTGCAGCTCCCATCATGGGAGCATCGGTTTTGAAGATCCCTATGCGCTTTTTCACTGAGGAACCAGTTACCGCCATGATTGTTCTCATGATTTCATATTCGACGGGTAAACCTTTGTAAAAGAATGGAATCGTTTGTTGGCCGGAATTTCCTTTTACGACCAAACCAAGGTACAAATCCTTATTCCACCTCATCCAGCGGTCTTGTTGCTGAACCTCAAGAGGAGGGTTCAACCCGTTTTGATTGACTATACCGTATTTTTCGGCAGTTAGCGAAGCGTTGTCTTCAGCATCTATGACATGGATGTCTACGATGACGTTTTTGCTGTCCCGTTCTAATTCACGCAAGGCGCTGAGCAAATTGATTCGGGTCTGCACATAGGATTCAGGCATGGCGTCAGCCGGGCTTACAAAAGCTTCGATTTCGATTGTGCCGTTTTCTTTTTCGATAGAGTCGATCAAGGCGAGACTACCCTCGGAAAGGGTGCTAAGTTTTTCATCGGTTGCGTCCAAGCGAATGAAGTCGTTGTTCCGGAAGAACATCGTGACTGACAAGGCAATCATTATAGTGGCCAAAGTGCGGACGCTATGGTGAATGGATCGGGAAGTTCCCGAGGGACCGCCAGCCCAGTGTCGACGACCTATGAGGACGGAGCAAAGATAAAGCATGGAGCATGCAAGGCCGAAGAAGAAGGCCATGCTGGAGATGCTGATGATGCCACGACTGAAATCTAGAAAGTTTTCGGAGACTCCCCACTGCCAGTCCCCGAGGAGAGCGATTGGTGTGTTGAATGCGACTCCGAGGATGAAGGCTACTGTTAGATTAGATGTAAGAAAAGATGCCACCATGCCCACGCTTAGCATTGACAAGCCAACGAACCAGTATCCTACATACGTCGAGAAAAGGAGACCGATGTCGGGAGACCCCAAGTCACTGAGGACGTAAATGTTGGCTAGAAAGGAGAAAAACAGGGAGACAGTAAAAATAGCGACTGCTCCAAGGTATTTCCCTATTACTACGTCGAGATCGCTACCCGGCAACGTCAGGAGGAGTTCATCAGTTCCTTGTCGACGCTCGTCCGCCCAAACGCTCATCGTGATCGCGGGGATGAAGCCAAGAAAAATCAGGGGCAAGAATCTGTTTAGCTGATCAAGATTCGCTAGGTTCGAATCAAAGAATTCTTGAGGCCAAAAAGCGGCCAATCCACTGGCGAGGAGGAATGCGCAAATAAATACGTAACCACTAGGGCTTCCAAAGTAGGAAGCGAGGTTGCGTTTGAACACTGCTAGTACTGCATTAAAGTTCATAAAAAATAAGTGAAAGTTTTATATGGTAAGAGAATTCAAGAGGTGTGATACGATTCAGGCGGCTTTGGTTTCACGGTTGAACCAGTCGTCGAGCGAAGGTTCTTCTTTCAGGTCTTCAGGAGTGCCCGAAAATACAAGTCTGCCTTGATGGATGAGAAGGATTCGATCAGCCACTTTCCTAACTTCTTGAAGGATGTGAGTGGAGAGCAAAATCGTCTTGCCCAGACCCTTAATGGTCTTTCGAACCTCCAGGACTTGGTTGGGGTCAAGTCCGGCGGTCGGTTCGTCCATGATCAGTACGTCAGGTTCATGTAGTAGGACGTTTGCCATGCCCACCCTCTGTCGAAATCCTCTAGATAATTTCGAAATTGGTTTGGTGACGACGGTTTGCAGGGCGCATTGGTCGATCACTTTTTCGATTCGGCTTGCCTTCAAATTTTTGTCCATGCCGCGGGCATCTCCAAAGAAATTCAATAATCCGATGGGAGTCATTTCCTCGTACAAGGGACCATTCTCTGGGAGATAACCAATTCGATTGGCGACCTCTTCCCGATTTTCCGAGACTTCTAAACCGCAAATTCGAGATGTGCCGGCAGAAGGAGCGAGAAAGCCCGTGAGCATTTTCATGGTAGTGCTCTTTCCGGCACCATTCGGCCCAAGAAAAGCAACTATCTCGCCCTCGTTTATTGTAAAGTTCAAGTCCTCGACTGCGATGAAGTCGCCGTAGTACTTGCAGAGACCCTTTGCCTCTATCATAGGGGTGGGATGTGTTGTTGATTCTGACATGATTTGTTGGTTTACGGAACAGTTTTCAGAGCTATTATTGCGATGTCGGTATTAACATTTGTTTATCTTCCACTTTCCCCGAGCGAAAAAATCACTAGGAGGAAAATCTTTTTTTAAGGGATGGTATTATTTAATAGCGAAAAAAACGAGTCAGCGATGCGCTGGGCATTCTCTTTGGAGAAATTATATGTTTAAGCTGATTCAGGGGCAGTTCCGCAACTTTTCCTGAATCGTAAGATCAACTAATGTCGGTTTCACGTTAACTTGGATTTTATGCGATTTTCACTACCAGAAACGGAACTTTTTTCCATTGGCAAGCAGAAAAGCTTTGCATAATCTTAAAAAAAATTACCCCTTATTATTACAGATTATGCCTATCCCTTTAATTAAGGTTTATCAATGTGCCTCTTTCTTTTGGTTGGTTGTTGCCTTATTATTGCCTAAGAACTCGCTCTCTGCCCAAGATTCATTGGGTGTGTCCTCAACTGATTCTGCCCTTGAATGGCCTTTGCGCTTGGATGATTTGGACGGTCCCACTATTCGGGACTATCGTCAGCGTTCCTTTCGTCGTCCATTGTTATTCCCGGTTCCTTTTGATCCTTTTGCTCGCATTGATGCGGGTGACTCTTCCTTTGTTTCTCTCGGTAGACTATTAAGGAACCCCTCCCTCGCTGGAGAATTTCCACGGGAATTACCAAAGGTTTTCGGAATCGTTGATCTGGAAAGCATCAAGAAAACTCCATCTGTTACACCTACTGCGACATCTCCGAGTTCAGAGCTTGCTGAGCGAGTGCGGAAGATAGAACAGCAACTTCTCGGGACAGTTAGTCCAAAGGTTCCGCGTCCCGGAGATGATCAGTTGGCCGCCTTTCTCGATAACGACGACGTGACCTTGCACGAGCAGGCGGAAGAGTTGGCAAACCTCTTGGAAAAACTTTCTGCTAAACCCGTGGAGGTGAAACTTCTAGACCAAGCCGTTCCCCCCCCTAAGCTTTCGGATGTTTTGGTTCCCGAACCTCCCTCGGGACCTCTGCTGGTCGATCTGCGCGGAAGTGCCTTCCGCTCCGATAATAACCTTTCCCCTCCTGTCACGCGCACTCTCTCGAATCTCGGTTTTAAACCTGAAGGCCGTTCGGAGTCTCCCTTGGGTTCCATCCTTAAATTGAGTGCGAATGTCGATTTGCCAAACGGAGGCGTTCGGCCCGCCCAAGCTTCGGAATTTTACATAACCACAAGAAATGTTCAGGACTTGTTGAGTCAGCTCCAATTGCAAGATGCGGTTGCCGGTGAGGTTTCCACTCTCATTGATCTTTGGGGCCGTGCGGAAAAGGATAAAACTGCCTATCCCGAAATTGCCTTGGGTGTTAAATCAATTCTCCTCGAGGCCAAGGTTCGGAAAACCCGGACCGATCCCTATGGTAAAGCCGCCGTTGCAGGCCTTTCTCCGGATGAGAAGTATTTTCTCATTGGCGTAGACAAGGACTTGGAGACTGACGTCGTCACCATTTGGTCGAAAGAAGTGAAGGTCAGTCCCGGCGAGAACGAAGTCGAGCTAACGGCCAAAGACGTGATTTTCAGCAAGTAGACCACTTTTTAGCGAGACTGTTCGCTACTCTCGAATCTAAGGCTCGCCATTTTTGTATTCGGCGTTTTATTCCCTTACCCTTTATGAACATTCTTCCCTTAGATATTCTCAAGCAAGCCGCCTCACAGGCTCGCGGTCTTTCCATCGATGCTATTCACGCATGTAGTTCCGGTCACCTCGGTTTGCCTTTAGGAGCTGCGGAAGCCGGAGCCGTTCTTTTCGGGCACGATCTTCAGGTGGACCCCTCCGATGCGACATGGCTGAATCGTGATCGCTTTGTGCTTTCAGCCGGTCACGGAAGCATGTTCCTCTACAGTTGGCTCCATTTGGCTGGGTTCGATCTTTCTCTCGAGGAAATCAAGAACTTCCGCCAATTGCACAGCAAGACGCCGGGACATCCGGAATTTGGTGAAACTCCGGGAGTCGAATCAACCACTGGCCCACTTGGTCAAGGGGTCGGAAATGCCGTAGGAATGGCCATTGCCGGCAAGATGGCCGCCGCCCACTTCAATACTCCCGAGCACGAAATCATTAACCATCAAGTGGTATGCTTGGCGGGAGACGGTTGCCTTCAGGAAGGGGTTGCTGCCGAGGCTGCTTCTTTGGCCGCTCACGTCGGGCTCGACAACCTCATCCTACTTTACGATTCAAACGACGTCACCTTGGACGCGATGGCTTCAGCAACTCAGAGTGAAAGCGTGCTGGATCGCTTCGCTGCCTATGGTTTTGAGGTTGAGCGCTTGGAAGACGGGCATGACATGCAAGCTATTGCCGATGCCCTTGCTCGCGCTCGGGCAAATACGAATGGAAAGCCCACCTTCATCGAGATCAAGACTGTCATTGGCAAGGGAATCCCCGAAGTCGAGGGAACCGCGGCCGGACACGGGGAAGGTGGGGCCAAGTTTGCCGAGACCGCTCGTCAAGGACTGGGCTTGCCCGAGGAAACTTTCTTCGTATCGGACGAAGTTCGAGCCTATTTTGCCGAGCACAAGGAAAGGCAAATCGCTCGTCGTCGAGCTTGGGATCAAACTTTTTCCGCCTGGCAGTCCGCCAATCCCGAAAAAGCAGCTCTTCTACAAAGTGGCCTCACTCGCGAGTTGCCGGCTGATTTGATGGATCAAGTGCAAGTGTTTCCGGAGGATGCCAAACTGGCCACCCGGGCAGCTGGTTCTCAAATCATCAACGATTTGGCCAAAGCCCTGCCATTGTTAGTCAGTGGCTCGGCCGATCTTCATGGATCGACCAAGAACTACCTCAAGGAGCAAGGTGATTTTTCCCGCGACAACCATGCCGGTCGCAACCTCCTGTTCGGAATTCGCGAACATGCAATGGGTGCGATCGTAAACGGAATCGGGTATTATGGAGTCTTTCGGCCTTCCGGGG
>CALBIN010000002.1 GCA_937893275.1 uncultured Opitutia bacterium
TATCAACTCCGGCAAGGCATGCCTTCTCAAAGACCTTATCAAGTAAAAACTTTGCCCGCTCAACGCCATCCTCCCGAATGACTGATGCTACCGAGTCAATCCACTCCTGAGTCTCCAATGTATCTAGTTCTTCTTGCATGATCAGTTAGAAATCGGAAAACCTTTGATGGATGATAAAAACATGAAGACTTCTGTTAAGATGGCTCATCCGATTTTATCGGGTCTGTATACGGGAGAATCGCGATGAGATGCACTGGAGGATATAACTTCTTGCATGGATTGCTCCATGAAGAAAATTAAGGTTATTTGATTATCTTGAAACCATCATTATCGCAAGGATAAAGGGGTTGGCGAGAAGGAGGATTCGAATCAGCATCAAATAGAGCCTGACCCACTGCTGCTGAGCTCCCAAGCCAGTGCGCAATTACAAAGAGATGTTTTCCGGTTCGCTATGGATAATCTTTCTCCAATAAAACGATAGATTCTAGACCCGAATCTGTTCAGTAATTGTGTCTTTAGACATTGAAAGTGACTCATCGCCCTCTTTTCTATGTTTAACTTGAATTCAACTATTGCTTCCTAGAACTCTGTCTATACTTCCTCTAAGGAAATTTATTGTAAAAAACTGACCTTAATTCTTTTTGTATTAATCATGAAGTATCTAGCTTTCGTCGCACCTTTTATACTATGCAGTTGCGTTTCCATCGAGATAGACTCGTCTCGCAAAGACAAGGCTTTGCATCATGTCGTTTTGTGTTGGCTGAAGGAACCCGGCAACATGGAGAACCGAGAGCGAATCGTCAATGCGACGAAGTCTTTTAGAGAAATCCCCGGAGTTATGGAAGTTCGTGCGGGACAAGTGATTACGAGCGAGCGATCGGTTGTCGACGATAGTTACGACATCGGCATCCTAGTCGTTGTGGCGGATGCCAAAAGTTTAAACGAATATTTGGAACATCCGATCCACCAGAAAGCCAAGAAGGATGTACTTGTTCCCTTGGTCAGTAAAATCCTAGTCTATGATTTCCAGGAATGAATTCGTAAACCTCATGAGCTACATGTCCATCCACCGCACCTCTATTCTTTCCGTCGTCCTTCTCTTGCTTTCCATTGCCATTGACGCGGCGGAGAAACCGCGTCTTCGAGTCGGCTATGCCCAGAAACCCGAGGAGGCTCGAGCTGAACTGGATGCCATTCGAGTATCTACCCCGGATCTGCAAAGTTGGCAAAAGCGTAGGGCCCAAGTGCGTGCAGGGATTCTCGCAGGGGCCAAACTGGTTAAGCTTCCCAAACGCACGCCTCTGAACCCTCGGTTCGTGGACAAACGCGTTCGCGACGGGTACGTAGCCGAGAACGTGGCCATCGAGAGCTCGCCAGGTTTTTACGTTACGGGTACTCTTTATCGTCCGACTGCCTTCAAGGGTGCCCTTGCGGGTATCCTCTGCCCACATGGGCATGGAGGGCGTTTTAAGGATTCGCGACAAGCCCGATGCGCGGTCCTGGCTCGAATGGGATCGGCCGTTTTTCTTTACGACATGGTCGGATACGGAGACTCCAAAGTGGTGGGTTGGAATCATCGAAAGACTCCAGAGATCCTTCGGTTGCAGACTTGGAATAGTATGCGGGTCCTTGATTTCCTGCTGAGCCTGCCTAAGGTTGATCCTAAGCGAATCGGTATGACGGGTTGTTCGGGGGGAGGTACGCAGACCTTTGTATTGTCGGCCTTGGATGAGCGGATAGCCGTCTCCGTTCCCGTTTGCCAAGTTTCCGCCCATTTCTTCGGAGGTTGCGTATGTGAGAGCGGCATGCCTATTCATTGGAGTCGGACACACAAGACCAATAATGCCGAGATCGCCGCCTTGGCCGCACCCCGTCCACAGTTGATCGTTTCCAACGGCAAGGACTGGACGCAGAAGACTTTGGAGAACGAGTATCCATTCGTTCGCCATGTCTATGGGCTTTATGGTGCCGAGGATCGCCTAGAAAACGCTCATTTCAAGCAAGAAGGTCATGACTACGGCACCTCCAAGCGGATGGCGGCCTATCCTTTTTTGGCGAAGCACCTCAAACTGAATATTTCCCGCGTAACCGGAGATGATGGTAGCGTCGATGAATCTTTCGTGGTTATGGAGTCGGAAAAGCAAATGATGGTATTCAAGGGCCAGTATCCCGAAAACGCAGTGCCGGCTAATACAGCTCTTCCTTGATCGAGTGCTCTAATTTCATTGTTCTTTAATTCAATGAGTTTAGCGTAGCTCACTTACCGGGGATAATTGCCCACTGAACTTTAATTAAAGATTGTCCCAAACTTTTTTTTGAGTTCTATTTAAATCTCTTCAATTGATTTACCTATGACAGCTTCACGCAGAGAGATTCTTAAGGGTTTAACTTTAGGATCCGGGGCCATGCTTCTCCCTCCCATGGCCCAGCGCATACTGGCCAATGCAGAAGGAAATACAAGCTCCCCGCGATTTGTCTTTGTCATTCAGAGCAATGGTTTCGATGCTGTGCAAGCTTGTCCTGAGAGCATTCCTTTTCAGAAATATGAGGATCGCGATAAGTTCGAAACCTTCGACCTATTCGAACACAAGTTGCCCAAGGGACTGGCTCCTCTGGAGGATCTCAAGTCCAAGACCACCATCCTTCAAGGCCTTTCGGGCCGCTGTACGGGAGGAGGGCACTCGACCCACGGAGGCTGTCTTGGCATGTACCGAATTTCCGGGGCGAACACTTCTCCTCAGAACATCACCATCGATTACCAGTTGGGACAAGCCAAGCCGGGCATCCTTCCCTGGGTTGGGGTAGGGATGGCATCGGGCGCTCAGGATGCCCTGATGAACATTTCGGCACGGGCGGCGCACAAGTCCATGCCCATTATCCTGAAACCGGAGAAAGCCTACAATGCCTTCTTCAGCGTGGCGGCAGGTGGAGACCGGGAAAAGAACTTTCACCTCAAGCGCAACCTGCTCGACTACATGGTTGGAGACGTCAAGAAGACCCGCACGGCCCTGGGATCCTTGGCCGGGGAGGAACTCGATGCCTACTTGAGCTCCTACGACCAATTGGCCGCCCGGCAATACAAGCTTCTCGCCAACAAGGAAACCCTGAAAAAAGCGGCCCCCAAACTGGACGACCGATTCACTTCCGAGGTCGCCACCCAGCGTCTGGAGGCTCAGTTCGAGCTGGCCACTTCCTCCCTGATCGGAGGCTTGAGCAATGTGGCCACCATTACTTCAGCAGCCACCGAGATCAATGCTCAGCCCTACCTTGGAATAGGGGTGGATGTAAGCAACCACGGCTACGGACACATGGGGGGCAACAAGCGAGACGCTAAGGGCATTCCCTATTATGAAAAGACCCGGGGTTGGCTTTTCAGCCTGATCGCCAAGATGGCCAAGCAACTTGAGAAGACCCCGGAGGGCAACGGCAACATGTTGGACAATACCGTGATCGTCTACATGAGTGACGCTCCCGATACCCACCACTCCACGGGCTTTGAGTGGCCTCTGGTCCTTGTGGGGAACCTTAAGGGGAAAATGAAACTGGGTGGCCATTATATTAATTTCCCCGGTTACGGAAAAGCCGGACACCGCACG
>CALBIN010000003.1 GCA_937893275.1 uncultured Opitutia bacterium
ACCTTGCCGACACCGGGCGTTCTTGATGCCCATTCAGGCGCCTATCTCTTGCGAGCCAATGAAGATGACGGAAAAATGCGTGTAGAAGCCCCCTTTGCCGAGGTGGATGTATCGGCAGACGATCCTTTCGCAGTCATGATCGGCATAACCACAAATGGAGGGCTAAAGATGATCAGTCTTCTTGGAGAAGTCGAATTGCGTCGTCAAGGTCAGGATTTGCAAAAATTGCGTCCCGGGCAACTGGTTTTCGTTCTTCCGAAGGGGTACAGCCGCAAAATGTACATCGAATTGAGCACCCTCATAACGACTGCGGATTTACTTACCGCCTTCAAGGAACCGCCTCCCTACTATAAACGCCTAAAGACCGAGGCGCTCGTTCAAGCGTTACGCACCAAGCGTCGATTTCGTACCGTGGTGGGGGACGTCAAAGGTAGGGATAGTTTCGAAATGAAGGTGCTCCGGGAAGACGAAAAGAAGTAATACCGCTCTTTCTTAACCTGTCATATTTCTGGTCTCGCCTATTGCAAGGGGCATTCATTAGCGCTAGTTTTCTTTTATGAGATCACTCTCTTCTGTTTTGCCTCGCCTGATATTTGGTCTTCTGCCTTTGCTTTTACCCGGCTTCGTTTATGCTCAAGAAAAACCGCTTGTTCTTCCGGAGTTGATGGTCGAACCAGTTGTCGCCTCGGCTTCGTTGATGCAGACTGTATTGGCGGAAGGCGCTCCCGAAACCTATGTCTTGCTTTCTGAAATGCTGGATGGCGGGATTACTGCCTCGTTGAACGATTCTCACAAGTTTCGCGTAATCCTCAAACGCCCCGAGGGTGGTCCTCCTCCCAACGTCAAGCAAGTCCGCCTTCAGACAAGGCTTGACGATTTTCAAGACCTAGAACAACGGGCAAACCTTCCCGGATTGGGAGAGGTTATCATAAAACGCACCTTGCGAATAGGCTTGATCGGCAGTCTCTACGATTTACATACGGGCGAACTTCTCGCTTCCGCGGCCATACGTTTGGCCGAGACGGAAACCACCGTCGAGGACGTCGTGCGCCCGGTGAAGGGCCCAAAGAACCGTGAGTTGCTCACGAAATTATCGGATGAAGCAGCCCGCCAACTTGTTACACGTACACTTGATTGTTTGTCTCCACCTCGTGTAATTGCCATAACAGGCAAACAAATCACCTTCAATCGTGGACAAGATTTCGGATACCCCGTCGGGGAACTGGTGGATGTGTTTGCTTTGGGTGAGGATTTGAAGGATCCCGAAACCGGAGCGTCTCTTGGCCGAGAGGAAGTTCTTGTGGGCACAGCTCGAGTTCGTCGGGTAAACAACCGAGTGAGTTCGGCCCTTGTATTGGAGGATCACGGAATAGAAAAGATGTGCGTGATTCGACCCACGAACGTAAAGCTTTCCGATTTCATAGATTAGTGTGGGCTGCCTAGGCCGTAATTGGATTGCCCGTCGATTGGGCTATGCCGGTCTAGTGGGCTTAGCCGTTCTTTCCGGATGCGTCACCAATCATTACGATCGCACCGAGGAGTTTCGGTTCTCCTGGAAGGTGGGCGATGCTCAAGGAGCGGCCGAACACGCGTCTGAGCTGGCGAAGAAGGGTCCGAAGAGGGATCGTCTTCTGTACCTGTTGGAAGAAGGGTCGGCTCGTCGTGCTGCAGGTGATGCAGAGGGTAGCCGGCTGGCTTTTTCTGCCGCCGAAGAGAATTACAAACGATGGTTCGGCGCTCATCACAAGACTTCATTCAGGCTTTCCGAGCAGTTTGCCTCGGTCGTGGGATCCGCCGAGTGGAAACCCTACAAGACTAGAATTTATGAGCGAGTCATGATGTGGCTCTATCAGGCCCTCAACTACATGGAAACTGGGGATGCAGGTCGCACGAGGGCGGAAATCTTCAAGACTCGCCAAGCCATTTCCGATGCCAAGCTGCTCTGGAATGAAGAGCTTGAAGAAGCTCGTGAGCAAATGAAGAAAAAAGGAATCGATCTGGACAAGACTGTGGTAGATCCCCGAGCAAAGTCGAAATCAGATCAAATTCTGTCGGAAGTACGATTCATGGTTCCCGCCAATCTTCCCGATTACGTAAACCCGGCCGCTCTTTTTCTCGAGGCTCTTTACTTTCTTCGGACGGGAAGCGCTGCCTCGGATTTTGAGAAGGCGGAGTTTTCCCTTCGTGAATTGCTTGTCATCCATCCCGATAACGAATGGCTAAAAGAGGATCACCGGCAGGCAGCCCGCAAGCGGGTGGATCCCGAACCTGCAACCTACTTGTTTTTAGAAACGGGAAGAGCGGCCCGTAGGTCCGAGTTTCGACTGGAGTACCCTTTGTCGGTCACGGAAGTCTTACCTCCGCAAGTGGCTCTACTATTGATGGATCCCACATCGCGTATCCCTTACTTGGGCGTGGCATTGCCGCGATTACGAGCTAATCCCTCCCACTTGGAAGGATTGCAGGTGGAGGCGGATGGCATGGCGAACGTTCGCACTCGACCACTGGCCGACCTCGATGCCATCATTGCCAAGGAGTTCGACAAAACCTATCCTGTTGAACTTGCCAAGGCTATTGCGGGCGCATTGACCAAGGCGGGCATTCAGCATGCCGTGACGGATTCCGTGCGCGAAAAGGACGAGACCACGCGTGTCGCCACCGGCATTGGAATAGGCATGCTGGCCCATGTCACGACCAAGGCGGATCTGCGTGCATGGTCCACTTTGCCCAAAAAGGTTCTCTTCTGTAAGTTTCCCACTCCGGCCAAGAAAAGGTTGACCCTGAGGGGTGTGGGGAGGAATCTTATAGCTGAAGTGGAATTACCTGAGGGACAAACCAATGTGGTGTGGGTGAGGAGCGTTACGCCCGCCACTCCCTTGCGTATCGTAGCTAACTTTACCTTGGAGCCAGATTTATGAAAAAAATCCATGCTGTATTATCATTATCGTGTGTGCTTGCGCTCGCCGTCTTTTCATCGGGTTGCAACAACCCAATCATTAGTGCTGGCAAGAGCGATCCCAACGACCAAAGCACTCAACCTGGTCTCAAGCGCGTGGAGATGGGCGGTTCGCTTGCGCGAGATCTCGAAATTGCCAGCATTAACCAAACGCTAGTCAATGAGGATCTCCTGAAGATTCAGGCCAATGTTCGTAATGTGAAAGGTGGCGACTGTCGCATTAATTACAAGATCGAGTGGATGAACGCCGACGGCATAGTCATCAACGATTCTTCCGCCGTCTGGTTGCCACTTCGCATTCGGGGAGGTGAAACCGCTGCTATCCAGTCGGTAGCCACGACTCCCAACGCGACCAACTTTCGGATCAAGATACAGAAGGCAAAATACAAATAACACGAATGTAATCAGACCTCCAAATGAAAGCTACAGCAATTACCACTCTCCTCGCTCTGTTCACGGCAATATCTGTTACATCCTGTGGTCCCCGTAGTCCGGTTGGGCGCAATGCCGATACCCGCTACATTGACGACGGTAGCGAAAAAGGTCTCGTGAATCTGGGTAAGATCAATGCCCAGGACTTTACCCGCGCGGCGAACAAACTGCTTCAGGACTTGTTCACGAGCGGCGCATTAGCGAAGGCTCCCGTGCAACCTGCGGTCTTGCATATGGGCAAAGTCCGTAACGATACCCAGACCTATTTCGATACGGATTTGTTGCTTCAGAGTATGAAACGTGACCTGCTTGCCAGTAACCGAGTGAAGATCTCGACCACTGAGGGGCCGGGAGGCATCGGTGCCGACGAGTATGCCCAAGACGTGAGGAAGAAACTCGAGCTCACAGGAGATCCCAAAGTGAACCGGCCTCGACCTTACTATTCTCTTTCCGGAAAAATCATAGAGGAAACGTCACGCGTGGAAAAGGTGACCCAAAAGGATTTCTACTTTTTGCTCACCCTCACCGAACTGGATACCGGAACCGGGGTTTGGTTCGGGCGCGAACTCATTACCAAGCAGGGACGCCGAGACGCCATCGGCTTCTAACGTGGAGCAAACAGTGTTTCGATCGCACGTACGTTCGGAATCCTGATTCGTTTTCCATCACCTAGTGGCAGGTGTTTCTTAATTTCAAGGATATCGCCTCTTTCTATGCGTTCCACGATTTGCCGATCTCCGGATTCCAAGTCACGAGTCTGAATTTCATAGGCATATTCCAAGCCGTCGGCTGCTATTCCCACGAAAAAGTATAGTCCTCTTCTCTTGTTGACAGGTGAGACCAAGCGAAAAACGGTGCATGTCTCTTCAAATCGCCTGGGAGGTTTTTTAGACAGAAGAACGAAGCCAAACTTGAGGTCGGTCAGGTTTAGCCCCAGTGGCCCGTTGATTTTTTTCGCGACTTCAGGAACTTTCCATGAGCGTACTTCGTGACTGTGGAATGGCGAATTCGCATTGACCAAGGGGCAAGCCTTTCCGTTGAAGTAGGGACCTTGCAGATGTACCTGCCCAGCTTCCGTTGTCATTGCCGCGGCTTTGTGGAGGCGTTGACAACTTTCCTTGAGGGCTGGTTCAACGACTACTAGAACTCCGCTCGGTTTCAATAGGGATGCAATCTCTCCAAGCTTGTTTGCATAAATCTCGGGTTCAACCTCGGGAATGATTTCGTTCAACGTCGACCCGAGCAGGATCAGGTCGTATTTTTTTTCATGCCTTCTTGAAAGGTTACTGCATAGGTCGAGTCGTTTGGTTTCCAGCTTTGATCCCGGCCATAGTGAGTAAAGACCACTGTGCAGGTTTCGAAGGTAGTCGAGGCTTTTTCCCGAATAGTCGATGGCCCGGAGCTCGATTGGGTTTTCAACGCCACGATCACGAAACGACCGAAGCGCCGCAAGGCAGGTAGCCCCGGAACCGGATCCAAGATCCAGAATGCTTAACGGTCCCTTGCGTGGGGGAGCCCATTCGCGAAGTTCGAGAGCTTCTGCAAGAACGTAACTCAGGTGATTCCAGGTACGAGGAAAGTAAAAGTTTCCGTAGGCGAGCAGGGACAGGTCGCGTGATCCATAACTTTTGGGACTGAAGTGCCGTTCCTTGTTGAAACGGTCGCTTTGGACAACGATTTCCTCTTGCAGCATACGAACAATCTTAGATTCTTCCGCATCGGGCCATTGGTCGTTCGCCTGATTCCACCACCATTGCTCTATTTCCTCTGGGTAGGGAGAAATGTTGGCCGTCGGGAATTTCATTGGATGGTCGAATTCGAGGCAGGTACGAAAGATTCGCTACTCCGGAACAAAGGATTGCTGCTTATTCTGCCACGCTATTTTTTGCGTGGGCTTTCATTCGCCTTGGAACCTCGTGAACTCGCAATCAATTTCCGATTACAGCTTACCGCCGTAAACGGCGTTGTCGCCCAATTGTTCCTCAATTCGGAGAAGCTGGTTGTACTTGCAGATCCGGTCCGTGCGCGAGAGTGAGCCCGTTTTGATTTGGCCCGCATTCGTGGCCACGGCGATGTCGGCGATGGTAACGTCTTCGGTCTCACCCGAGCGGTGCGAGATGACCGAGGTGTATTGTGATTCCTTCGCCATCTCGACGGCATCGAGTGTTTCAGTTAGGGAGCCGATCTGGTTTACCTTCACGAGGATCGAGTTGGCAACGCCCAAGTCTATTCCCTTTTTGAGAAAATCGACGTTGGTCACGAAGAGATCGTCACCGACCAGTTGTACCTTGTCTCCGATCGAGTCGGTCAGCTTTTTCCAGCCATCCCAGTCGTTCTCGTCGAAGCCATCCTCGATCGAGCGAATGGGAAACTTGGCCACCAAATCTTCATAATAGGCGACCATTTCATCGGAATCTTTTTCCGACCCGTCGCTCTTGGAGAAGACGTATTTGCCTTTCTCTGCGTCGAAGAATTCGGAGGATGCCACGTCCAAGGCGAATTCGATTTCGTCGCCAAGCTTGTAACCCGCTTTTTCTACGGCTACGACCAAAGATTCCAAGGCTGCTTCGTTACTGGCGAGATTTGGGGCGAATCCTCCTTCATCTCCGACTGCAGTGGAGAGACCTTGGTCTTTTAGTACTTTCTTGAGGGCGTGAAAGATTTCGCAACCCATGCGGAGGGCCTCGCTGAAACTGGATGCCCCGACTGGCATTACCATGAACTCCTGCACGTCAATGGGTGCATCAGAGTGGGATCCCCCGTTGAGTACGTTCATCATGGGCACAGGCAATACTTTCGCGTTTGGTCCGCCGATGTATTTGTAGAGAGGCAATCCGCAGGCTGCGGCCGCTGCATGGGCAGTGGCGAGGGAAGCCCCGAGAATCGCATTGGCGCCCAGTTCCGCTTTGTTCGAGGTGCCGTCAACGGCAAGCATAGCCTTGTCTACACTAGTCTGATCCAACGCATCCATGCCTACGAGAGTCTCGGCGATCTTTCCGTTTACGTTTTCAATGGCCTTGGTGACTCCTTTGCCTAGATAGCGAGAATCGTCTCCATCCCTCAACTCGATGGCTTCGTGTTCGCCTGTGCTGGCGCCCGATGGTACGGCGGCTCGCCCGTAGCCGCCTCCGCTCAGTTCAACCTCCACCTCTACGGTGGGGTTGCCTCGCGAATCGATGATTTGTCTTCCGTGAACGTCTACGATTGTGGTCATGTGATAATGAATTTGGTTGAACTAAAAAGGGTCGGTCATGATGACCTTCGAGGCCACAATGTCAAAAGCCTTCGGCATCAGCGTTTTAAAACTGCTTGCCTCTTGCCCAGAATAGATATTTTTCAAAAGCCTTTTAAGCTAACGACATGGGCAAAGAACGAACTGCAATTTCACCCACCCGGGAAGAGGATTATCCCGAGTGGTATCAACAAGTAATCAAATCGGCGGACTTGGCGGAGAACACTCCTGTACGCGGTTGCATGGTGATTAAGCCGTGGGGCTACGCCATATGGGAGAACATTCGAGAAGCCTTGGATTGCATGTTCAAGGCGACTGGTCACAAGAACGCCTACTTCCCGCTCTTCATTCCGATGAGCTTTCTCCAGCGGGAGGCGGAGCATGTCGACGGCTTCGCCAAGGAGTGCGCGGTGGTCACCCATTCCCGACTGGAAGCGGATGAGAACGGCAAGCTGCAGCCCGCCGGAGAACTGGACGAACCCCTCATTATCCGGCCGACTTCCGAGACTATCATCGGCGAACTGTTCGCTCGTTGGGTTCAATCCTACCGGGACCTGCCTCTACTCATCAATCAATGGGCGAACGTGGTGCGCTGGGAAATGCGACCGCGCCTTTTTCTTCGCACGGCGGAATTTTTGTGGCAGGAAGGCCATACTGTTCATGCCTCCTCGGAGGAAGCCGTACGGGAAATGGAATTGATCCTCGATCTCTACGCCACTTTTGCGGAAGAGTGGCTGGCCATCCCTGTTCTACGGGGAGAGAAAACGGAAAACGAACGTTTCCCCGGAGCCGAAGTCACTCTCTGCATCGAGGCCATGATGCAGGATCGCAAGGCATTGCAGGCGGGTACTTCTCACTTCCTCGGGCAGAACTTCTCCAAGGCTTGCGGCATCAAATTTCAAGACGAGCAGGGCAAAGAGGAGTTGGGCTGGACCACTTCCTGGGGTGTCTCTACTCGTTTGATCGGCGGAATGATCATGTGCCATGGAGACGACGATGGCTTGGTCGTTCCCCCGAAGGTCGCTCCCTCGCAGGTCGTAGTATTGCCCGTGACGCCGAAAGAAGAATCGCGTGAACAGGTTCTCGATTATTGTCGAAAACTGGTGGAGGAAATAGGCTCTCTCTCTTATGCCGGTTCACCCGTTCGGGTGGAACTGGATGATCGCGATCTCCGTGGCGGCGAAAAATATTGGCAGTGGATAAAGAAAGGAGTTCCCGTCACCTTGGAGGTCGGGCCACGCGATCTGGAAAGTGATTCCGCTTTCGTCGGTCGTCGAGACGTTGGACGTTCGGGGCGCGAGGGCATTACCCGCGAAGATTTGCTTGGTCGTTTGCCCGACATGTTACAGGACATCCAGGACAAGATTTTTGAACGTGCCTTGGCGTTTCGAGAGGAGAATACTCACGAAATCAATTCCAAGGAGGAATTCTACGAGTTTTTCTCAGCTGCTGATGCAGGAACGCATGGTGGTTTTGCGATGGCTCACTGGGATGGTGACGCCAAGTGGGAGGAACAAGTGAAGAACGATCTCAAAGTTACTCTGCGTTGCATCCCTCAAGGGGAAGGTGAATCGGGTACTTGTATATTCAGCGGGAATCCAAGCCCCCGTCGCGTAGTGTTTGCCCAGGCCTATTGATCGTCCCTACATTCTCACTTCATCATGCAAGTCATACGCTCTGCAAATGAGATGCAGGCCAATTCAATAGGCCTGCGCAGCGAGGGTAAATTGATCGGTTTCGTTCCCACCATGGGATACTTGCACGACGGACACCTTTCTCTATTGGAGGTGGCCAAAGCCAAGGCCGACGTAACTGTCGTGTCCATCTTTGTTAATCCCGCCCAGTTCGGGGTCGGCGAGGATCTCGATGCCTATCCACGAGATTTCGAGCGCGATTTGAAGCTCTGTGAGGAATGCGAGGCAGACATTGTGTTCGCCCCTTCCGTAGAGGAAATGTATCCCGCCGGGCACTCCACTCAAGTCGAAGAGACTGCAGTGGCGACCAACTTGTGCGGCGTTTCCCGGCCGACTCATTTTCGCGGTGTGACCACGGTCTGCGCAAAGTTATTTAACCTATGCCGCCCGGATTTCGTAGTTCTCGGCCAGAAGGACGCTCAGCAAGCGGTGGTCATCCGCAGAATGGCGGAGGATTTGCATTTCCCAATTGAAGTCGTTGTGGCTCCTACGGTTCGTGAGGAGGACGGGCTGGCTATGAGTTCCCGCAACGCCTATCTCGATTCCCGCCAAAGAGAGGACGCTCTGTTGCTTTCCCGATCGCTGTTCGCCGGAAAATCCCTTGTCGAAGAAAAGGAAATTCGAAACGTGGACCGGATAAAGTCCGAGGTCACCGGGATCTTAACCGGCGGGCGCTGCGTACGGTTGAACTACGTCGAAGTGGTGAATCGCGAAAACATGGAAGCCGAGTCGGAAATCGAGCCCGGGCGTTCCATGATCGTTGTGGCGGCGTGGATAGACGAGGTTCGCCTTATCGACAACATTATGCTTTAATCTTCTTCCTTATGGGCCAACCCATGAAAGCGGAATACGACTTGGTCATCGTCGGCAGCGGTATCGCCGGCCTTAGCTTCGCTCTGAAAGTGGCTCAAGCCGGGCACAGCGTCGCGATTCTCACCAAGAAGGACAAAGCCGAGTCCAATACGAATTATGCCCAAGGCGGAATTGCGGCCGTTACTTCTGCCGGAGACGACTTGGAGAAGCACGTGTCCGATACCATGGAGGCCGGTGACGGGCTCTGCGATGCACAAGTCGTGCGCGAAGTCCTGAGCGACGGTCCCGCCCGCATCGAGGATCTCGTCGAGCTCGGAGTTGCCTTCACCAGTCTGGATGATGGTCGAATTTCTTTGGGTAGGGAAGGGGGGCACAGCGAGCGCCGGGTACTTCACGTCAAGGACATGACGGGCAAGGCGATCGAGGAAGCCTTGCTCGCGGCAATTGCGCGTGAAGGCGTGGAAATTCACGAGCATCTTTTCGGCATCGACCTGATTACTGCCCGCAAGGCTCGGAAGCTAGGGATCCAGGTCGAGGGAAACGAGGATTTCGTTCTTGGGCTATATGCCTACGATGCGAGCGCCGCCGCCGTCCGTACCGTTTCCGCCCGCTCCATCCTACTTGCCACTGGGGGCACCGGGCAAACCTACCTCTACACCACCAATCCATCGATCGCGACGGGCGATGGTGTGGCCATGGCTTCTCGTGCCGGCCTGTCCATTGCCAACCTCGAATTCATTCAGTTTCATCCCACTACTTTTCACTCACTGGAGGCGGATCGGTTCCTCATCACCGAAGCGGTTCGCGGCGAAGGAGCCAAGCTGGTGGACGGCAACGGCAATCCCATCATGGGTAAGTATCACCCGCTGGCCGACCTCGCTCCCCGGGACATCGTGGCTCGAGCCATCGACCGGGAGATGAAACGCTCGGGAGTTCCCTGTCTCTGGCTTGATACGCCGGCCATGAGCATTGATTTTCGGGATCGTTTCCCGACCGTGTATGAGAACTGTCTCAAGCGTGGCGTCGATCCCGTTAAGGAACGCATCCCTGTTGTGCCTGCAGCCCATTACTCCTGCGGCGGGATTCCCGCCGGGCTTGATTGTTCCACCGAGATGCCCGGGCTGTACGCCTGCGGGGAGGTCGCTTGCACAGGCTTGCATGGGGCCAACCGTCTGGCCAGCAATTCCCTGCTGGAAGCGGTGGTGCTTGCCTTCCGTGGGGCCGAAGCGGTCAATGCCTATCTCGCCGACAAGAAAAAGCCGCTGTTCTCTCTGCCTGAATGGGTGGACGGTGACGTGCCCGCTTCGGACGAGCGCGTGGTGCTTTCCCATAATTTGGATGAGCTCAAGCGGACGATGTGGGATTACGTCGGTATCGTCCGCTCCACCAAACGCTTGGAACGGGCTCGCTCGCGCATTCGCAATCTCTCTCGCGAGATCAACGAATACTATTGGAACGCCAAGGTGGACCTCCCTTTGCTCGAGGTGCGCAACCTCGTCTGCGTGGCCGAACTCATCGTGCGCTCGGCCCTGAGCCGAAAGGAGAGCAGGGGACTGCACTACACCTTGGACTATCCCGACAAGGCTGAAACCGCAGAGACTGTTTTGGTTGAGCCAATGAGATCGTGAGCGTTTGCTCGAGTGCGGGCAAGGTAGCCATAGTCGGTACGGGAGCGGTTGGAGGTTTCTATGGCGGTATGCTCGCGAGGGCGGGAGCGGACATGCGTTTTTTGTTCCGCTCCACTTATAAGGACGTCGTACGCGAGGGTCTGTCTCTCGTTCTCCACGCATCGAACGAAAGTTTCCCCGTGGAACCCTTACAAGCCTATCGAGATTCTTCCGACATAGGAATTTGCGACTGGGTGATCGTCGCGGCGAAGGCGACGGCGAATTCGAAACTGGGTGAAATACTGTCTCCCCTGGTCGATGAAAATACCAGTCTGCTCACTCTCCAGAACGGCATGGGAAACGTGGAGCGCCTTGCCGAGCTGTTCGGGGATCGAGGAACGATCGTGGGCGGTTTGTGTTTCACTTGCATAAACCGTACATCGCCCACGGTGGTGGAAAGTATTTTGCCCGGTTACGTCCAGTTCGGCCAAGTCGGGGGCGCGTTGTCCGGCAAGGCCCGCGACATTATGGATGCCTTTGGTGAGGCCGGAGTGGATGCTCGGGAGGCCGCTTCCCTCGACGAGGCTCTCTGGCGAAAGCTTTGTTGGAACATACCCTTCAACGGTCTTTCCGTTGCTGCGGGCGGGATAACTACGGATAGAATTCTGGCTGATTCCGAGCTTGCCTGTCGCGCTCGTTCCCTCATGGGGGAATTACAGCAGGCGGCAGCTGCGTATGGTGTGGATATTGAAGACAGGTTTCTCGATCGCCAGTTCACCCTTACCGAACCTATGGGCCCCTACAAGCCCTCCAGCCTTATTGATTTTCTTGCCGGACGCGAAGTCGAGGTGGATGCCATTTGGGGCGAACCCTTGCGTCGCGGGGAAGTTGCGGGAGTTTACATGCCCGAACTCAAAAATCTTCACGGGGAACTTCTCGCAATTTGCAAGTAGATCCTAAGGGATTCTTCGATACTGCTAATTCGGATGTCATTGCGAGGAGGGTCTCTTTGAGACTCGACGCGGCAATCCAGGGGGAGTGCCGGTAGTCGCGAGTTGCATACGGTTCCGCTGGATTGCCGCGCCACTTTGTGGCTCGCAATGACAAATGCGTTTTAACTCATTTGTATACAGGCTATTGGGGGCAGGGAGCTCTGTAAGCCTGTCGTCTTTTCGGACACTCTAATAAGAAACTATCTTTCCACTCGATGGTGTGCCGTGTCACCCATTAAGCCAGTTGCTCCGGTGGTTCGGGTGGGAGTGGGGGTGGGGCGTCGGGTGGTTGGCCGGGGTTCCAGGGGACGTCGTTGCGGAGGTAGCGATTGGTCGCTTCGTCGTGCCCCGAGAAGAATAGGTTGAGCATGGGGTGCACGATGGGTTCGCTTGTCGTATCGGATTGGAGGTTGTTTTGCGCTACGTAGGTCACTTGTTGTTGTCCGTCCACCAACACGTGGTACCAAGGCTGGTTCTTGTCCGGTTGGGTCTGGTTTGCCTTGTGCCAACCGTCTTCCGCTTGGCAGGTAGGGTCGAAATCGACGATTAGTCCGCGGTAGCCGTATCGCAGGTGGCGCACGACCTCGCCGGGGGAGAACTTGGGCGTGTCGGGCGGAACGGAATAGGGTTCGTTCAGGTTGATCATGCGATGGTGTTTTATCTAACTCGAAATTGGGGTGGGACAAGGTTTGTTCCATGCCACTTGGGCGCTTGGATTTAGAGAGGTGGCTTTATGATGCGGGTTGTTTGAGGCAAGCGTGTGGTATGTGTGACGTATTCCTTGGTAGAGTGACGGTTCCGCTGGATTGCCGCGCCACTTTGTGGCTCGCAATGACATTGGGATGTGGGTGCGTATGCGTGAGGGCGATGCTTGCGAGGATGAAGGGCGGTTCCGCTGGATTGCCGCGCCACTTTGTGGCTCGCAATGACAGGGGGATGTTGGGGTGCATATGCTTGAGGGCGATGCTTGCGAGGAGAAGGACGGTTCCGCTGGATTGCCGCGTCGCTTGCGCTCCTTGCAATGACAATTCTTATTCGGGAACTTTTCTTTTTGGAGTATCGGTTGCTTCTCGGAGGGTAATTATCCTGAAAAAGAAAAAGGGCCGCCCGGCGAACGGGCGACCCTCTTTCGTAAAACTTGTAAAACTTAGCTAAGCCGAGGCTTAGAAAGTGAAAGTAAGCTCGAGAGCCAACTGATTTTCGTCGGCACCGGCGCCAGTGTCAACGTCGCTGTACTCGAGAATTACACCCAAGCTATCGGTGAGCGCGTAGTTGGGGGCAAGAGTAACCTTTTCGTAGTCGTTGTCGCCATTCAACTCGTTGCTGCTGATACGCAAGGCCACGCCGAGCTTTTCGCTTACGTCGTAGTCGGCGATAACTGTCCAACCGTCGAGGTCTTGATCGGCAGCTGATTTAGCGGCATTTTCGATTTCGATGTACTCGGCACCGATGAGGAACTTGCCCATTACCGTGGTGAAGTGGACATTCAATACGTCACTTTCACCCACGGATCCACCTGCGTTCTCGAAGCGATAACCGCCACCAAGGTTGAGGTTTTCTATTCCCGTGTAGGCTATTGAAAACTCAAGGTCGAGCTCGTTGTCCTCAATGTCTTCACTTAGATCACTCGCGTTATTTTGCAAGG
>CALBIN010000004.1 GCA_937893275.1 uncultured Opitutia bacterium
ACTTCCTGATTCCGGCACATGCGCCATTCTTACGCCGCATCATGTTTCTCGCGGAAAAATCTTCGTACAAGAACGTTTTAATTCCTATGCATTCTTGGATCTGGAGCTTGTGTCAGAGTGTATTGAACGTACGCGTTTTCCTGTTCCCGATAAAGAAGTTTACCAGAACACAACCGATTTGCCGGGTTTGGCCCGTGCGGCTGATTTCATTGGCCAGCTGGGTGATCCCGAATACCTGCGCAAGATACCGGCCCTTTATTACGAATTCGAGGAATTGGGAGCCAACCGACATCTTGGTTGCGAATCTCCTGGAGATTTGCGACGAGGTTATGCGAAGTTCTTTTGGGATGTGGCTCATCAGTATCTTGGGCATGCCGTTCGTCTGCTACGGATGACGCAGGAGGGCAAGACTTGGGTCAGCCGACTTCATTCTCATGTTTTCGTGTGCGAGCATTTTCTTGTCAATACTGAGGATCAATGAAACTGGCTAGTTTGACTTTCCCTTAACCTGAAACTATCCTATCAATCATGGTCTGTTTAAAGTCAACTTTGTCGATGACCTCGGTCAT
This sequence comes from uncultured Opitutia bacterium, assembly GCA_937893275.1. Taxonomy (GTDB): domain Bacteria; phylum Verrucomicrobiota; class Verrucomicrobiia; order Opitutales; family Seribacteraceae. Next base: position 570 of record CALBIN010000004.1, read on the forward strand.
TATCTATTTGGCTTTTGTTTTCGGTGCTTCGGCCCTGCCCGGGAAGTCTGAGCCCAGTTCTCACGATCAGCTTGTTCAGAAACTGAAAACAATCGTCATCCCCGAGGTGAAATTCGTTGAAGCTCCATTGCCTGAAGTTCTCACCTTTCTCCATGTTGCCGCCCGCAAGCATGATCCTCAATCGATTGAAAACCCTCAGTCGGCAGGAGTAAATATCGTTTTGCTTACCCTGGAGAATCCTCCTCCGACAGTTACCCTTGACACTCGAAACCTTACTTTGGGCGTCTTGCTCGGATTCATAACCGAACTCACAGGCTATATCTACGAGGTGCGCGAACAGGCCGTTGTCGTCCGAAAACTTCCGCCTAAGAAAAAGAAACAATCCCGTGGACCGCTTCTGGAAACTGAAATTTATAAACTGAGCGAAGGTTTGAAGCGTCGTCTATCGGGTGGTCCCTGAAGCACTTACGGCAACAAGAAACGTTACAGATTCAATTCGCAGCCAGTTTACTTAGCATTTCGGGCTAGAGGACGGAGACGCACGTAGTACAAGCGCCTCACTTCTTTAAATCGGAGAATTTGCTTTTGTCGTTCATGTCGATGGCCCACAATTTGGTGTGGGATTTCCAAACAAGAACAATGAGACCCACTGCAAGGATACCTGTATAAATCGGTACGCAGATAACGAAATAAGCTCGTGTCGGATCGAGTAGGATGATGACACCGTTGAGGGCGAGGAAATAGATGCGTATTTCCGTAGGGCCGATGCCGAAAAAGTAAATTTCAAATTCGTTGGTGGCGGCGAAGCAGAGGAAGGAATTAACCATGTAGCCGCTAGTAATGGCTAGAATGCCGAAGAACCACCAATCGAGATTTTGCTGAGGCGGGGCAATTAAGGCATAGCCTATGATGAGTCCGCATTGAAAAACATAGTCCAGAAAATGGTCCATGTAGAATCCCCATTTTACTAGTCCGGTGTTTCGAGACCGTCCAACGGCTCCGTCGAAGAGATCGGTGAGATATTGAAGAACGATGGCGAGCGATACGACCCAGAACCAACGGATGTCTTCTGATTCCCGCACTTGCCATGCGGATGCAATGACTAGGCCGGTCCATGGAATTGTGAGTAAAGTGAGATGGTGAGTTTCCAACCAAAAGGGCACGCGGTTAACCCATCTCGCCACGAACTTTTTTTCCAACGGACCAAGTATCGATTCTCCCGCCTTGGTCGCGCCGCCGAATCCTTGCTTTTCCGTCATCCCTTACTTTTTATGTCGTAGCAGTAGAGTATGTTTTGAGCTCGGAGGTAGAGCTTTCCGCCTGCTACGACTGGATGTTGCCAACTGTTTTTTCGGTCATTTGGGATTTGGAAGGACCCTTTCTCCATGTAACCTCGTGTGTTGGCTTCAACCAATTTCATCATGCCGTTTTGGTAGCGAAAGTAAAGGTGTCCATCGGCGCAAGTCACGGCCGCCGATCCCATCTTGCGGATATTATTGTCGTTTACCTTCCATGTGATTCTCCCCGTTTTCATATCGAGACAAAAAGGTTCTCCCATGTTGTGTCCATGTCCGCCATAGACATGTCCGTCCAGCAGCACCATTCCTCCGTGGTGGTTCTGTAGCTCCCCGGCCGAATAGTATTTGATCTCTCTAGCACCTGAGGTAGTTATCCGCAGTAAGGCGCTGCCACCATCGCCGTAACCCGTGGAGGCGAAGATGTGGTCGTCATCCACGATGACCGAAGGGATGTTTGCGGTTCCGTTTGCGATCTTATTGTAATGCCAAAGGGGGCGACCGGAACCAGCGTCAACGGCAAGAACACCTCGACCGGTCATCTGTACATATTGCTTCTTACCGCCAATTTCGATGATGGATACTGAACCGTAACCAGCCCCGTCTTTGCCTTTTTTTCCCATGTCGCGAGGGAAGGGGGTTCGCCAGATTTCTTTTCCAGTTTTTTTGTCCAAAGCCACAATAGCGGCGCTTGGTGCCCCGGGGCTACATATAAGCCAAGGACCGTCGAGAAGTGGAGATTCCGAGTATCCCCAACCCGACATCATTTTACCGCCGAAGTCCCGCTCGAAGTTCTTTTGCCAAACGAGTTTTCCATCCGAGGCGCGAACACCAACCAAGTTGCCATTCTTAGTTAGCCCATAAACCAAGCTGAATTCTTTGTCATAGGCCGGTGTCCCGTTGACGCCCCCACCTCCACGGATGGGACTTTCCCAAGTTTTTCTACCAGTTAGCCTGTCAAGGGCGTAAAGTGATGTGGCGCCGCCCGCTTCGCCGAGCGTGAAGATTCGGTCGCCTACGATAATAATGCTGGAGTAGCCTTTACCCAGATTATTGGTGCTCCAGAGAAGATCCGGTCCATTTTCAGGCCATTGTGCGAGCAAGCCTGCTTCGCGGGAAACACCATCTCCGTGAGGCCCTCTCCAGCGAGGCCAGTCCGTAGTTTGCCTTTTTCCGTCTCGGCTTTCACTTGGATTTTTGGAAGCAAGGCTTCGTGCAAAAAGTTGATCCGCCGCAGTAAGGCGAGATAGTGGGAATGCATAGGACTGAGTGCCTACACGCAGTACGATTATGTCGCCGCGAATGGTTTCAAAATCTCCTGTCACTCGTCGACCTTGAACATCCGTCCAAATCCTCGGAGCGGACTTCATCCACAGGTTTGAGAGAAATAGCAAAGTAAAGAGAAATGCGAAAAGCTTCATGGTATTTCGTAGGGGTTGGCATTCATGCTTTCTTTGGTTTGTTTAACTGTCAATCGAAACGAATGGTTTTTCGAAAGTCGGTTATAATTCAGAACCTTAAATGCGAATACAGGATCAGTCTTTACTTGTACGGAAACTAGATTCTAGTCACAGTATTTGGTACTAAATTTTTAAATCAAATCTCTTTTTTCGAGAACTCGCTGAGCTTGACGTCTATCATCTTGAAGTCATGAATTCACTTTATGAATAAGAAAATACTTTGCGTCGATGATGAGGAATCGATCTTAAAGGGCTTCCGACTGCACTTGCGCAAGGGCTTTGATCTCTTTACGGCTAACTCCGGAGAGGATGGTCTGCGTGTTTTTGATGAAGAAGGTGGATTTGCGGTCGTTCTTTCGGATATGCGGATGCCGGGTATAGATGGTGCGGTTATGTTATCGTCGATAAAGGAACGCAATGCCGATGTGGTGACAATGCTGCTCACGGGGCATGCCGATTTCGAGTCGGCCATGTCTGCAGTCAACGATGGAAATGTTTTTCGCATGCTATCGAAGCCCTGTCCTCCCGAACGATTGATTCAGTCCTTGTATGCCGGTCTTCGGCAACATGAATTAATTGTTGGCGAAAAAGTTTTGCTTGAACAAACCCTTAAGGGAGCAGTTGACGCTTTGAGCCAAGCCTTGGCTACTGCCAAGCCCTTGTTTTTCGGACGCGCTCAGCGCGTGCAACGCCTTGCTGGCGAATTGGCGGAAAGGCTCCAAGAGCCCAATAAGTGGAGGATCGAGGTGGCCTCCATTTTTTCTCAGATTGCTTCCATTACTTTGCCTGAAGCCATTTCCGAGGATGTATATCACAAGCGAGAATTATCGAAGGAAGTTCAGGAGATAGTGGGTCGATTTCCTGAAGTGACTGAACAAATGCTGGAGAAAATTCCCCGATTAGAAGAAGTTCGTGAAATAATTGGAAAAATCGATTTACAGCCTCGTTTTGAAATTGCGGACGAAGGAGGTATTCGGCGAGCGGCTTCGATCATCAAAGTCGCACTGGACTTTGATCATTACGAGGAGCTTGGCTACGAAAAAGCCGTCGTGGTGCAAACCTTGCGTAGTCGTGAAAAGTATTACGACCCACAGGTGACCGAAGTTTTACAGCACCTCCACTCTATTGCCGATCAAAAATATCGAGTAGAAGAAGTATTGTTAAAAAATTTAGGACCAGGCATGAGATTGGCTCAGGAGTTGCGTCATGACTCTGGTTTTCTGGTTGCACCTTCAGGTACTGATGTAGATCAACACTTCATACGTGTGGTGCGCAATCACCTTGCCTGTTATGAAGAAAGTCCTTTCCCTAAAAGGATTCTGGTCAGTGTTCCGAATGTTTGAGTCTTCATCTTTCCGTATTTTTCGTATGTATTAGAACCTGTCCGTGAAGGTTCGTTCTTATCTCACTTTGCTAACTCTTGCAGGATTTGCAGGACAACTTATTCTCGGAACGGTTCTGTGGTGGATTTATACGGGAGTAGGCGAGGCGGAAGAAAAGCTTTCCGAAAAGACCCGACAGATTTCATTCGGTAGCGAGGAAACTGATAACATAGAGATCGCGATTCGCTCGATCAACGATGCAATAAATGCATTGGATGCCTATCCGCAGGAATTCCAAGGAGTATTTGGTGTTGCTAAGAATCATATGGTTTATGCGGATAAATCCCTTGAGAAACTTAGGGATTTGAAAAAGAAAGCTCCATGGGAGATTTTGACGGAAAACCTGTTGCACAATACTGAAGTGCAACTCCTCGAATTTAAGAATGAATTGACGCAGTACGAAGCATTAGCGTTATCGACTAAGAGGTGGGACAAAAGATCGGCCACGCGAATTGATGCTATGGAAAAGCTAGATCCCAAAGCCGAGAATCTCTTGAATGCATCAACGCAACTCAATGACCTACTCGGACCATACATGGTCAAAATTCGCAAAGAGAGAGATAGTTTGCAGGACGAATTGGAGCACAGGCGTAATGTTGCCCGTCTTGGAGATGTGGTTGCAATTGCCTTCTACATTGTCTTCGCCGTGTTTCTGGCATGGTGGACGTATCGAAGTCTCGTCAAACCCATCCAGACGCTAGAAACTGCAACAAGCCACTCGTTGGACGAGCAAAAACCATTCGTATTAGCAGAAACCGGACCAGAAGAAATTCGCTCATTGACGAGAGGCCTTCGAGTGCTTGTTCACGGACTGGAAGAGCAGGTGTCTCAACGTACTCATGCACTACGAACAAAGGCCCATCAATTGGAAGAAGAAATGATGCAGCGCAAACAATTGGAAACCCAACTTGTCCATGCTCAGAAAATGGAAGCGGTAGGTCAGTTGGCGGCGGGGATTGCTCACGAAATCAATTCACCCTCACAATTCGTCAACGACAATGTCATGTTCTTGAAGGATGCCGTCAATGAATTGTTGGCCGCGGTATCCGGTGAAGGTGAAGTTCCTGATGACAAGGAAATTGAATTCTTAAGAGAAAACGCCCCTGGTTCCGTTGAACAGGCTCTCCAAGGAATGGAGCGAATCACCACCATCGTCAAATCGATGAAAAATTTTGCGTATAGGGATGCGGCTTCAGAAAAAAGGCCCCAAAACCTGAATCAGGCAATTGAAGCTACTGCAGTGGTCGCAACCAACGAATGGAAGTACCACGCGGAACTCAAGACAGATCTCGATCCTAATTTGCCTTTTGTTCCCTGTAACATTGGAGAGATTAATCAGGTGGTTCTTAATCTTATCGTTAATGCTGCCCATGCAATTCGAGATTCAGAATTGAAGGACGGCAAAGGTCTGATCTTAGTTTCCACGAGGCAGTACGATCAATATGTGGTAATTACGATTCAGGATAACGGCGGTGGCATTCCGGAGCATGTCCAAGGTAAAATTTTCGAACCTTTCTTCACGACTAAGGAAGTAGGCGTGGGAACTGGTCAGGGTTTGGCAATTGCTCATAATGTGATTACGAAATCTCACGGCGGTCATATTTGGTTTGAAACAGAGCAAGGCAAGGGCACGACTTTCTTTATTCGACTTTCTTTGGAAAGTACATCCCAGGTAACCGATTCGTGAAGTTTGAGTGTTCACAGTTTTTCCAGTTTCGTCTGGTTGATGCACTTTTACTCCTTTCTTTCACATTGATTGGCTGCGGCGGTCCGGACGAAACTATAAATGGTCGTGTTAGCTATTATAATAACATTGGGGACGAAGTTCTGGCGGAAGGCGTTTCCGTAAAACTTTTCGATGAAGCGGGAATCATAGCCATTCATCAGGAAACCAGTTCTCTTTTGGCAAAAAATCTCAATAAGTTGAAAGATGAGGAAACAAGGGAGGAGTTCTTGGAATCCTATTTCTTGGAATTGTTTGATGTCATAGACTCTGTTCCCACTCTTGATGTTGTCGAAACTGATGAGGAAGGCCATTTCAACTTTTCATTTCCAAGAGGCAACTGCATGGTAACTGCTCAGGTGCTTGGGGGAGAAAAAACGCCTAGATGGCTTAGGCTTTTCAGCCTAGATGCCTCAAATTCAGTGGATTTGGATTTAAATGGCGGAAATCAACTCACCATGAGTGTCGACGATTCGATTATATCTGTTGCCCAGATGGAGAGCCAATTTAAAAGGCATCTCGAAGAGAAAAAGTTAATCGCAGAATGGAAAGCTAAAGCCAGAAAAGACATGGCGTTTGTTTCGCCAGGGAGTTTTCTGATGGGGAATCGGGAAAATGATTCCCTTGAGATCCAAGACGAAACTCCGCACGAAGTGACAATTACTCGTGGTTTTTGGATTGGAAAATTTGAAGTTACCAATATGCAGTGGAATGAGGCTTGGGATATAAAGGATTCTTGCTCGACAACGATCTTATACCCCAAAACTCAGGTTTCATATGGTCAGGCTCAAGCATTTTGTTGGAAACTGACTGAGATGGAAAGAGGTTCGGTAAGCTTGCCGAAGAGGCTTGTTTATCGATTGCCGACGGAGGCAGAGTGGGAATATGCCTGTAGAGCGGGATCTTCCACTAAATATTATTTTGGTGATGAACCTGATGATTTACTGGATCATGCTTACTATAACCGTAATGGGAACGGGGTCAATTGGGCGACTGGAGAAGGATACAAAAAGAATGCCAATCCTTTGGGTATGTATGGCATGTACGGTAATGTCATGGAGTGGTGTTTTGACTGGTATGGCGATTATCCAGAAGTCCCCGCGGGCAATCCCATCGGGTCTTTGAAGGGGGAAGGGCGAGTTCTTCGTGGAGGCAGTTTTGCCTCTGGGGAATTGCAATGTCGTTCGGCTTCACGTTTTCATCGGGAGCCTACTTTTAGTGATTTCGAAGTAGGCTTTCGCGTCGTGTTGGGATTTCCGTTGTGAGCCTTCTTGTCCGGTTGTCTAGCGATTAAGTGTTTTGAAGGTGGCTTGAACGATCTTTGCAGTGAGAGCATAGGTCGTGACTCTATCCACGCGGGCCATGTTTAAGCCAACGGCTTTGCCATTAATATCGAGAACGGGTCCACCCATTGCTTCCGGGGGCAGGGGTAGGTCGTGCTGGATGATCATAGGGAAATTATCCTTCCTCCTCGATACAGGACCGCTCATCTGAAGGTTTCGGTTGAACATTTCGAAAGTCACCGAGCGGTGACCGAGGGTCACCTGATAGGAAAAACTCCTATCATCTCGTATCACTTCTATGCGAACAACGTCGCCTGGGTCATGCGAACCCACAAGCTTTATAACCTGTTCGCGTCGCTTTACGCTTTGTCCATTAATTTTCGTCACCACATCCCCCTTTTTCAACCCGGCGGTTGCTCCTGCCGCCCGAGGCACCACTTCGGCGATGGCGACACCACCGGTAGCATTCCCATCGCGTCCTAGTATTACGCCGATCACTCCACCTTCGCGCTTTATGGATCGCGGAGTTCCGCTGTTGACCCCCACTTTTAAACCCTTCAGCTTCGGGTCTGCCGAAACCATCCATCCACCTTCTGCTGGCAACTTGTCACTCGACCATTGCACGGGTTCGAAGGACTGGTCTTTTGCCATAATCTGCAGAAGAGCAAGGTCTGTTTTCTCATCTCTGCGGCGTATCCTGACGGGATATTTTTTGCCATCCGCGAATACTGCCTCTCTTGCACCTACGCAAGCACTCGCCTTGGTCAACAAGAGACCTTCCTTTGTCACTATTGTTCCGTGAGTGATGAGCTTGCCGTTGCGAATGAGTCGAACCGTGGAAGCAAACGCGGCTTGTTTGGTTTTGGCAAAAGCCTTGCGAGTGTTTGCTCCATTCAGGCGTTGAGAGGCCGAAAGATCTTCTGCATGAATTGTATTAACAAAAAGGACAGTGGACAGCCCCAAAACAAGTTTACTTAGGAATACGCGGGAATTCATTTCTCGCCTTCCTCAAAGTTGGGGCGTTTACCAAGTTTCACTTTGGCGGTCATTTTTTTTTCGCCTCGAAGATAATCTATTATGACTGATTTTCCGGGACCAGTTGTCGCAATGGCGATCGTGAGTTCCTCTCGTGTGTCAATGACGTCTCCATTTACCTTTACGATTATATCACCTTCCCGAAACCTAGCTTTCTTCGCCGCTGAATTTTCGACTACCTCGATAACTTTTAGGCCTTCCTCAGTTTCTTCGCATCCTACACCTAAGAAACCACCGTCCTTTAGACTGCTTTGCGTTAAAAGCTTTTCGTCCCGGAAGGATTTCCAGTTTGCATGAAAAGCTTCGATGGGGGCATGGAAATTTTGATCGTCCTTCTTGGAGATACGACTGTGTATTCCGATCACACGACCGTTGAAATCGAAGAGTGGCCCTCCCGAGTCACCTCCGAGAAGACGACTATCCGTTTGAATAGTTTCGTCTTCTTTGGCGATAATTCGGCCAAGGCGAACTATGATTCCGCGTTCCTTGTCGAATCCACCGGGATGACCTAGAGCAAAACACCAATCCCCGATTTTAGAGGAACTCCGGGCGGCCATAGGGGCAATCGGCCAATCTCCTTCATCCGTGATTTCAGCCATACCGGCATCCGAAATTTCTGAACCACCCAATGTAATTGCATTGACTCGCTTTCCATCCGGCAGCCTCACTTTTACTCGCTTGCCGCTTTTCCCTATCACATGAGCGGCGGTTAGGACCATTCCATCTTCAGAGACGATTACACCACTGCCTGCACCTCCATCGCTTTCTATAGCGACCACTGCTTTTTTAGCCTCGGGCAAGATTTTGCGAAGGCGTTCTTGAATGGCTAGCAGGTCTTCCCCGTTTTCGGGGAAAGGTTTTTCCCACGCTTTCAGTTCCTCTGCGTTCAGGCAAAGGGATAATGCGGCCAAGGGCATGGTTACCAAAAAAGCGATGTGCCAATAATTTAACATTACTATTTATTATGTCTCTGATCGAAGATGTCGCAAATGGTTTTAGCAAAAAACTCGAAATAAATCGTCCATGTTACAGCCTGAAGGACAGCCATTCCGTATGCTATCATTCACAAGACAGCTCATTGCCGCTCATTCGAAAAACGACATCTGCCAAATTTTCTACTTCTCGTTTGTTGTGAGTGATGTGCAGAACGGTCACCCCCGTTCCTTTTACCGTTTGCACCAGTAATTCGTAAATTTCATCATGGGTCTCATCGTCGAGTGCGCTCAGTGGCTCATCTAGGCATAGGTATCTGGGACGAATCGAAAGAGCTCTTCCCAGTGCAACTCTTTGGCGTTCCCCACCGCTTAAGGCATCGGGCATGCGATCCAGTAGATGAGAAACTCCCAGCCTTTCGGCCAGTTCCTCCACTCGCTCCTCAATTTGTTTTGGTTTTGCTTTTCGCAGAACAAGAGCAAACGCCAATTGCCTAGCCACGCTAAGATGCGGAAATAGTGCCCCGTCCTGTGGCACGTACCCAACGTCGCGCTCTCCGGGTTTGAGGGTCGTCACGTCTTTTGTCCCTAGAAGGATCTTACCACTGGTAATCGACCTAAGGCCGCACACGGCTTCGAGAAGGGTTGTCTTTCCGCACCCGCTTCTACCAACGAGGATCCCGTATGCTCCTTCCGCTAATTTGAAAGAAATGTCGGAAAGAGAGAATTCTCCCTGTCGAACATGGAGCTTTTCTACTGATATCATGGCTCCAAGCGTTTCATGCCCATAAGGCGGGAGGTAACCAGCACGGCGGCAGCCGCAAATATCATAATTAGAGAAATCGCCAACATGCCTTTTAAGTTTCCCGCCTGCATCTCGAGATAGACTGAGGTCGGAAGGACTTCCGTTCTCATGCGGGTGGATCCGGCAAATACTAAAATAGGGCCGAACTCGCCTAGCGATCTCGCCCAAGCGAGCGTGCCCGCTGCCAGAATCCCTCTTTTCGCCTGGGGCATGACGACAAGCCAAAATGCCTTGCTTCGGTTGCAGCCCAAGGTAAGAGCTACTTTTTCATAACGGGTCGGTATCTGGTCGAATGAGATTCGCATGGCTCTGGCTGCAAAGGCGCATGCAACCATGAATTGAGCTAAAATGACTGCCGGGATTTCGAATACGACCCATTGGCTAGTCCACGAAAAAGGTGCAAAATTAAATAGTGCCAACAGAGATATGCCAATGACCAGAGGAGGCAATACGATCGGAATGTCCAAAACCGTATCAAGCAAGCGTTTTCCCGGGAAGTCGAAGCGGGAGGTTAGGTAGCCTAGCGGAATCGCGACCCATAGGGACAGTAACGTAGAGAGAGAGCAAGAAAGTAGGCTGAGCCCAATGGAATATTGAATTTCTTTGCTTCGCAGGGCAGACAACATCGAATCGGCGTCCACATAGGCAAGGTCTGCTGCGATCATGGCGACGATGATCACTACATATGTCCCGCTTAGGATGGAGAGCCCGACAATGAATGGTGCGTCCGACCCTGGTCGAAAGCCGGTTGAGCCTGTAACGACATTGCCGTCAGTCGATTGCATCATCGAAAAGTTTCGACTTTAGTTTGCTTTTGCATCCTCCGCTTTCCAGCGGAAGCCGGCATTCAGAAAACGTGCTTTTGAGTCAAGGGAAGTTATGGCCTCCACTAGCCGACCAGTTATATGAGGGAACGCACTGTTATCGTACACGGCAATGTTTTGCGTTGCTCGGGCGAGAGGGTTATTGATGGCAATCGTCTCGAATTGGCCTTTGCTTAGGTTTTGGCAATTCGCGAAATATACGAGGGCAACGTCCAGTTTGGGATGGCCTTCCATTTGCAAAATTAATTCGTGGGCCGTGGGAGTGGTTACTTCCCATGTTCCGTTTGCCTTGATTCTCTCGTCCACACCGGCTTTTGCGAGGAGCTGCCAGCTGAGGTCTCCGAGCGTGGAGATTTTTTGATCCGTAGTGCCTATAGACAAATCTTTTCGGCCCAGGTCTTCGAGAGTCTGCAAGTTCTGTGGGTTCCCTTTGCGGACAAGCATTACAATGTCCGTACTCGAGACATCGCGAGCACCACTGAATAACGAATCGACCTTCCCCATATATGAGGCATCGCATGTGAGAAAGACATCGGGCATGGCTGTTTTAGCTTTGCTCATGTCAATGGCTTTAATATTGGCGACGAGTGAGCCACAGCCAGCAAATTGCTCGATGATCGCACAGCCTTCTCTCTTCTCAAAGTCTCTTAAGGTTTGGGTAACTGCTTCGCGATTAACTCCGCCGCAATAAATGATTAGTTCGGGCTTCTTTACCCACTTGTCTCCTGCGACTCCCATGAAGTGATGTTTTGCGAAGTGCACTTGACCCTTCGATGGTGCAGCAAGGTATCGAGCGAAAAAAAGAGCTTGTCTGGTTTTTTGCGAAGAAGATGAAACATTTGCCGTTATGCGGGAGGTAACATTGGCCAATTCGGGAAGGTCGTGTATCTTGAGACCGAATTGTTTTGCGGTGGTATTCCAAAGGAAGCCGGCTTGCACGATATCTGAGGCGACGACCGCCGCCGCCGCATCGGTTACGCGTGGTGAAGCGGTTTTTTTTGCTGCGTCGAACATTTCCCATTTGCCGAGGTTTTCGAGTGTTGCCTTGGTTGTTTTTCCTGCACCGGCAGTTTCATTGCAAAGAACAAAGGGCACTTCCAGTCCGAGGAATTCATCCAATGATGAAAAGGCTAAATTTGCTTTTGGGGATGAGGCTAGAACGAGATTGAAAGAGGCCAACTGAATTGATTCGGCCGTGAGCCCTTTTTCTCGAGCTCGTGTGGCGAAAGATAGATCGGCTGGGATGTAAAGGTCAGCTCGAGATTTGTTGCTGTCCCGATCCAGTTGTAATTTGCCCTCAAGCGCACCACTTGAATCGTAGTCGAGTGTTATCTTTACTCCGAATTCTTTCTGAAAAGCTATAGCCGCTGCTTCCACGGGCTTCCGTATTCCTGCCGCACAATAGACGATCAAGTCTTCTGGCGAGGTTTCCACTTCGGGAAACTTGCTCCATACCGCGATCATCGAGGCTAGAACGAAAATTGATACGAGCGACAAAGTGACCCCGCCATACCATGGCGTTCGCCAACGCTTGCCTTTGTCTGGATTGAAAGGATTCACAAGCTATTTAATCTAAGCTATTGATAGGTTGCCCATCAATTGAAAAAGGCTGGATTTCCTAACTGCACACGAGGCAGTCTATCCTGCGTGTCATATCGATTTTTCGTATATTGAACTGGTTGGCATCGATAAGCATCATCTTTCCTCGGCTGATTGACCCAAAACCTGCGATCAGCTTTAGGCCCTCCATCACTCCGATGTTTGCGACGAGAGCGGAAACTGCTCCAAATACAGGAAAGCGACGTTTCCAGTGCGGTGGCGTTTCAGGGAACAGGCAGGCTAGGCAAGGAGTTTCGCCTGGCACGATGGGCATGACGTGTCCTTCGAGGCTGTACATTGCGCAATCGACCATGGGTTTGTTTTGTCGTACGCACTCCCGGTTCATCAGAAATCGCTCTTCGAAAAGCGGTGCGCTGGCGAAGACGATGTCGGCTCTACTTACAAGCGCCGTCGCATTGGTTTCACTGAAATTTTCGTTATGAATCTCCACCTCTACTTTTGGATTAAAGTTGGCGAGGGTTTTGGCGGCGCTTTCTACGCGTGGTTTCCCTAGTCCTTCCCATTGCATGAGGATTTGTCGATTCAGGTCATCCTTTCGCAGGTTGCCGGCGTGGGCCAAGATGAGTTTGCCGATACCGGCTGCTGCTAAGGCGAAGGCGATGGGGCCCCCAAGTCCACCGATTCGGGATACCAGTGCAGTTGTGTTTCGAAGCTTTTCTTGGCCTTCTTCGCCGAACCCGGGCACATCCAGTTGCCATTCGTAAATAGCACGATCTTCTTCAGTCAGCATGGAGGCAGTCTAATTCCTGTAAAGAAAGGGGGGTAAGACAAGAGGTTCGGAAATTTGATTTTTGTCCTTGGACCCTAATTTTTTTCAAAAGTTGTCCAAGTTCCTTTTTCGTAGTTCCAAAACTGCCGCGCATTTTCTCTTTCCTGGTAGTAAAGCCATTCCGATGTGGAGTGACGGTAGAAAAATGGGTAAAATGAGTTGCCCGTGTAAAGCCAACCAAGTTGCCCGTCCCACATCCATAGAGCCGATTCGTCGGTCCCAGACACGAACAGCCACCCATGCTTTGTATGATAAGTCCACCCATCTCCATTGTCATAGAAATCTCCAAACCATGTGGAACTTTTAAATCCTGCGTCCAAGGTCTCCGTAGAGTCGCCGGACCATGGGGAAGCTGTTTTAGCTTCTTCAACTTGCAGCACTAACTTGTAAGTCGAAGTCGACGGTCCTTGAAGGTTTGCCCAACGGTACCCCTTGATTTGAATTTCGTATTTACCCCCCGCGGGAAGGGTTCCGGAGATGGTCGGACTGTTCTTGTCGCCATTAAAGGTTAATCCATTAGGCAAATCAGAAATCAAATAGCTCTGTGCTTCGTGTCCATGAGTATAAAAACGGAAAGTATACGCATCGCCTTCCGTGCCTGTGGCAGGGTTCTTATCAATCTCTTCAAATGCTTTTACATAGGTTGTGGCTCCCGTTAGCGCGTGCGGCAAAGTCGTAACTACTGTTGCCGGCAAGAGTGCCCTAAGTGTTTTAACATGTGCGGCAATCGGAGCGAAAAAGGTCGAAAGGTGTTTCCCGAATGGCAAGATCGGCAAGCGTTGAAGAAGCATAGCCAATGTCATGCACAGGATTTGTGCCCTACTTTTCATCTCTAGTTGCATCCGCAGCCACCACCACCTGCTCCGCGACCTCCTCGGGATGCTTCCCGGCTGTAGAAGGCGTGATCATTCATCTTAACCGCTAACTTGTCTCGATCCGGGCGCATGATGTAGTCGGCGAGGTATCCCCTTTGCAGGATGTTCACAGTGGGCTTGGGCGAGCAACCACCAAAGGTAATGGCCGTTAAGGCGAATAGCGAAAGCCGCCAAGACTTCTTAATTCGTTGTGTCGTGCAGGTATTCATAAATGCCTTTTGTCCATTCAACACCGTTTTGGTTTTGTACGCAACCTTCCGCTCCAAAAAATCTATCGATTCTGGCAAGCCCTCGATCGGCTCCGTCAAGCAAGGCGCAAGTGGACAGAACTCCCGCTTCCAGGCAGGAGCGTGAGATGACCGTTGCCGACAGACAGTTGTTGCTCGTCGGGTAACCCGTGCGATGATCGATCAAGTGCCCGTACCTTTTGCCGTTCTGTTCGAAAAACCTTCGATAGTTCCCCGATGTCGCTACAGCCATGTCAGAAACCGAAAAAATCCGTTTTGCTTGGCCTTGCTTTCTGGGATCTTCAAGACCGACTCGCCATGCAGGCGCGTCGGGCGGAGAACCTGCGGCAAAAACATCGCCTCCAAAGTCGATGAGAAAATCCTCCAGCTCATGCTCTCGGGCCAACTCAGTTACTCGGTCAACGGCATATTCTTTGCCAAAGCCTCCGAAATCTAGCCCCATCTCTGTTTCCGGCAGAAAGATGGAGTGGTTCTCTCGATGAACTTTCTTCCATCCGATTTTTGAAAGTGCCTCGCTAATTTCGGATTTGGAGGGAATTTGCGGGTTCTCGGCTTTAAAATCCCAAAGGCGGGAAAGGGGAAGAGTGGTGGGATCAAAGAGCCCTTCCGTCAAAAAATGGAGGGTATCGCACAGGTCGAAAAGGTGAGTGTCGGTTTCGTCGGTTTCAACGGGGTTCCGACCAGCTGCAGCATTGATCCGGGATATTAGGCTATCGTCCTTGAAGCGGGAATAGCGGGCCTCAAATTGGTGCACCCAATCGAGTGCGTTTTTTCGAAAGATATCGGCAGCTTCCATCGAATTCGCAGCATAGAGTATTTCACAACGGGTGCCCATGGCATGAAACTGCAGACGAAAGAGACCGTCAGCCAAGATTTCAGGAGAAATTTTGGATAGAGCGTGCATCCTCAGAACTCCCATTGCAGGCCAACAGTATATATATCGGCGTCTGGATACATCAGAGGTGAGGTTACTCCGTCACGGCCTTCCATGTCGTACCTCTCGTAGGCCAAGTCTAGGTTAATGTTGTCACCTTTGAACATCGTCAGTTTCAGGCCATAGGCGAGGCTCTCCATTTTGGAAATCCGATAGTCTGCCGAATAATGGGACGCCAACCCAGTGGGAGGAACTCCGAAATTTATTTTGGATTCGTCCAGGATCGTGATGTAATAATCTGCCGCCGACTGACTATAGTATCTCAGCAAGGGTCGCACGACAAGATTTTCGCCAAAGCGTTGGAACCACTGCACTTCCAAGGTGTTGCCTCGAAGACCGGAATCGTCGGCAAAGAATCGGTAACTGCCTTGGAGGCTAGAACGCAGGGATTCAATGTAGCGAGTTCCCTCGACAAAGACGACGTACACATTGCGGGTGTCGGGGCGGTTTTCTGGTGTTTGCCGAAGAACTTTGGAGCCATGCACTGTTGCGCGGTAGGCAACGTTCTTGTACGGATCGCTCAAATAACCTGACGGGCGAGAATACGAAAGGTTTACCGCCAACGTAGTCTTGGGGTCGAGGACACGATGGGCACCCAAGATGATCTCGGGGGTTCGCTTGGTTTGCTCGTCGAATCCCGGGTATCCTATCATTTGCGTATCCACGGTGTCGTCGAGGTAGGAAAGCCCAGCGCTTAGAGTGAGAGTTTCTTCTGCAT
>CALBIN010000005.1 GCA_937893275.1 uncultured Opitutia bacterium
GCGCAAAAAAGAAAGATCGTGATCCATATCGAGAGCATGAATAGGTCGTACTGGTTTTGGGCCACGATGCCCTTGGGATCGAGGGTGGATTGCTTGTGATCGATGCGGGAGCAACTGGACAAGAGCCAAGGCAGAACCATGAGCCCGAGAAATGCCGGGAGATTGGGAAATAAACGTAAGATTCGTATCATCGTTAGTTTTGGCTGTACATGTTGCTATGGCATTACAGGTATCGGTCGACTACCAAGGCCACAAACAGGATAGGTAAATAAATGATGGTTGCGTAGAAAAGTTTGCGGGCGGCCAAGTCGCGATTTTTGCTCCACAAGAATTTAGCGGATGCCCAGAGAATATAGAGACTCAGAGGAATTGCACTCAAGAGATAAGAAATGCCGGGTTGCGGTTGCCCAAATGGAGAGAAGAGGGGAGCAAGCACCAATCCCGTGAGCAGTACGGCGTAAAACAAGCTTTTGCGGGCGGAACCCTCTCCGCCGTCACCGGCATGGGATGGCATTACGAATCCTCCTCGGCGATAATCTTCACGATACGTCCATGCTATAGCCATGAAGTGAGG
Source organism: uncultured Opitutia bacterium (assembly GCA_937893275.1). Lineage (GTDB taxonomy): Bacteria > Verrucomicrobiota > Verrucomicrobiia > Opitutales > Seribacteraceae. The sequence goes on from CALBIN010000005.1 coordinate 575, forward strand.
AAGTTGCCAAGCAAACAGGATGCCAAAGAGTATCCACCCGAAGGTGGTGGGTTGGCCGGCCGCCGCCACCCAACCGATGAGCGGCGGTAAGGCTCCGGCGATTGCACCGATCTCGGTGGCGTAAACGGTCTTTTTCTTTAGTGGAGTGTAAATCAGGAGGTACGTCAGCAAAGTGCCCAATGTGAGTCCCGTCGCCCAAGCATTGGTTCCGAACCAGAGTATGAGCAACCCAATGGCGGATATGCCCAACCCGAAGGCCAAGGCAGTTTCGGGTTCAATTAAACGAGAGGGGAGTGGGCGTCCTGCTGTCCGAGGCATTCGGGCATCTTCGAGGCGTTCCATCCATTGATTGAGAGCGGCGGCTCCTGCTGCTGCGAGTGAAGTTCCCAGCATCAAGGACCAAAACGTAAGGGCTTCCTTGTTGAGCGGGTGGTGGGCTAGGTAACCAAGTGCAGCCGTAAAGACCGAGAGCATACTCAGTCTGGGCTTGGTGAGTTCGAAAAGGGCCGAAAAGTTGAGCCGTTCCGTTCCCTCAAACGATGCAGCGTCAGCTTTTGCCGCATATTCCTTGGATCCGTTGAAATTCATTCCTGTAAAATTTACCTTAGGGTTTGTTTAAAGCATCATTTTTCTCGACTGTTGCAAGGTCATTGCGCGGGGTTCTGGTATTGAAAGGTTCTCTAATGAGCCGGTTCAGCTTAGCTCACATCCCGAAGATTTGCCTTTGATCCTCATGTGCTAAACGTTTAAAGGGTCCGGGCAAGTGTCGGAGAACAATGCTCGGCAAGCGTTTGGGCGATCGGCAGCAAGATTGCATAAAAGGTGCCCCATTTCATGAGGGGGTGGGGTGCTCAAGCTTTTGATTTGTTTTTTTTCCTTTAACACTTAAGAAGTTCTAATGTGATTTCGTTTTGGACAAATAGTATTACTAATGACATCTTTATCTTTCGCAAGCCCATTGCCATTGTCTTTTTTAACGACGTATTCATGTTTCCATTCTTAATATCTCGGCTTATTCCGGCTTCCTTCTGCCTTTCCTTGTTTTTCTTTACTGCGTGTGGGGATGAGGATAGAATCGCAACCGTATCATCCGTTGGCTTTGACGAGATTCGTGCCGAAGTCTTGTCCATAGATCGAAATGCCAGTCGTATTACTGCTATTCCACAAACGATTGGTCGACAAGTGCTTGGTTTTCTCGAACTCGATCTCGGGAAATCCATTGAATTCCAAGTGGAACCCGGTGATTTCGGGTACCTGTCTCCTGGGAAGGTCTTTCGGGCAAAGGTTGAGAAAGTTGCGGGATCTGATCCGCGGATCTTGAGCTTATCGAGCATTTGGCCAGATGATCCTTCTTATCGCATTCGCTTCGAAAACGTAAACCGTATGCTCAGGAGGGATACGTTGAGTCGTGGCGACGACCCTATCCGCACCATGGGTGAATATCTTCCCCCGTTTGCTCTCTTTGATCAAGACGGCAACTTGCTCACGACCGACTTTTTCGATGGCAAGAGCACCGTCTTGAACTTTGTTTTCACTCGTTGCTCGATGGCAGAGATGTGTCCTGCGGCGACCAACCGTATGAGACGATTGCAAAATCTCGTTTTCGCCAATAACCTACCCAAAGTTCAGTTTCTTTCCATCACTCTCGATCCGGAATATGACGTTCCCGGCGTGCTCAAGACTTATGCCCTTGCCTACGGAATCGACGAATCGAACTTTCGCTTTGCCACTGCGCCCAAGTCCGTGATCGACGATCTTGTCCGACAGTTCGGTATCAGTCGCAAAAGGGATGATCCCACGACTCTCGATCACACCATGCGGACACTTGTCGTGAATAGTCGCCGACAAGTCGTCTATCAGGTGCCCGGAAAAGGTTGGTCGGCAGATGACTTTTTAGCCCGACTGAAAGGGGGCTCGAGCAATGAAAAGTAGTACCACCGACTCGTCTGCGAAAACTTCCTCCAAGGTTACGGGTATTCGCCTTTTGGTTTGTACACTCCCTTTCTTTGCCGCTTATTTGGCGATAAGGGCTATTCCGGTGGAACCCTGTGACTTTTTGCACGCCCAGACCTACAACTCAGAGGGCACCCTTGACTACTGCGGTCCCGGTGATTCTGGTTTTGTTGATCTTACTCGTCGGTCTTGGCCCCTGAGCCTCAAGTTGGACGCCCTCGACGAGCTTGGTATCGGAAAATTATGCCGCTTTCGCGCCGAAATTCAACAATTCGACGGTTCGCCACTCGGCTTTGATGACGTCGCTTTGAGTCATACAAAAAAAATACACCTTCTTGCCATCGATCCCGCCCTTGGGGACTACATGCACCTGCATCCTGTTCCCGATCCACAATTTCCAGGTGTCTGGACTTTTTCGCTCACCCCTTCCTCAGCGGGTGCCTATCGCTTGTTTTTCGATTTCATTCCCGTCAGAAGCCCTCGTCGCGTCCTTCTTTCCGCCGGTTTCGAAGTCGCGGGCCAACCCGGTTTACTTGCTGGGGGAGAAAGTCTGAAGGTAGAACGAGCCGGATATTCCTTTTCCCTAACTCCTGAACCTTCCGTTCTTTCCGCGGGGAACGACGCTTACCTTCTTTTCGAAGCGCGTGATGCCAAAGGAAACCCAGTTGCGTTGCAACCGGTCATGGGAGCGTTTGCTCACCTTGTTGCCTTTGACGACGAATGCCGAGGTTTCGCTCATCTCCATCCCAAGGAAAACTTGATCCCCGTCGAGGAGAAGGAAACGCATCGCGGACCCCTTACCTTTGGTTTTCGGCCTCCGAGCACTGGTCACTTCCGGTTATGGGCTCAGGTTCGGATCGACGAACAAGAGATTTTCGTTCCCTTTGACATCCAGTCCGGGGGCTGAGGAAAACACCTTTTTTCTGTTGGCTAGCATTATGAGTGAAATTGAATCTTTTCGTGGTCGTGATGCGAGGCAGTCATTAGCAAAGAAGTTAACCATTGCGGTGTGGATCATATCCGCTGCCGTGCTTTTTTTGGTAGGGCTCATGCGCCAAGTTAAGCTTGATCTGCCCGAGGGCATGAGCTTGGACTTCCTTCCTCCCCTTCACGCTCTCTTGAATTCGGGGGCGGCATTTGCTTTGTTGATGGCGGTTTTTTCCATCAAAGGCGGGAAAGTGCAGAGTCATCAGAGATGGATTTATATGGCGATGTCTTGCTCCCTACTCTTTCTCCTTTGCTACGTGGCGTATCACTTTACCACTGCCGAGACGATTTATGGGGATCTTGACGGTGATGGCGCCTTGAGTGATGCTGAGATGCAACAGGCAGGCGGCATGCGTTTGTTTTACCTTTGCATTTTGCTTTCACACATTGCCTTAGCGGCCATCAGCTTGCCTTTCATTCTCCTTACTTTCGTCTACGGATTCACAAACCAGTTCGAGAAGCATCGAGCAATGGCGAAGAAGGTCTTTCCGGTCTGGCTCTACGTTGCGATCACCGGACCGGTCGTTTACCTGCTTTTAAAACCTTATTACTGAGCGAAACCTTTTCCCCGTTGATCTTGCCCTTGTTGCCGGGATCGAGATCGGAACCTATATCGCCTTCAATATCCTGAACACCTAAAATCCTTAGGTTTTCCGTATCCACCTTTGCAGGATGAAATCTTTGGTTTCAGCCAAATTTTCCTCAGGATCGAAAAGGTGCTCGTACTCGGGGAAGAAAGCATCTCCGTCGGGCACCTTGCGGAGGACGGTGGTCAAATATAGCTCTACGCATTTTTCGAGCAATTGGGCATAGAGTTCCCCCCCGCCGATTACGAACACGTCTCCTGAAAGACCAATCGTTTCGAGTTCGTCGAGGGAGCGGATGACCTCCATGCCCTCGACCGCTTCCATGGTGCGACTTAACACCACGTTTCGTCGATTCGGCAAGGGCCGGCCAAGAGAATCCCAAGTTTTGCGACCCATTAATATGGTGTGTCCCGAGGTGATTTTCTTGAACCATTTCAAGTCTTCCGAGAGTCGCCACGGCAGGTCCCCGTCCTTCCCGATAACTCGATCCAGCGAAGCCGCCGCGATAGCCTTTAGGAAAAAGCCCATTGGTTTACACTGCGATTGGCGCCTTGATAGCGGGGTGACACTCGTAGTCGACTAGTTCGAAGTCCTCGTATCGGAAATCCGAGATTTCTTTTTGGTCTCCGTGGATCAACATGCGAGGGGGGAGCATGGGCTCCCGGGAAAGTTGAATTTTCGCCTGTTCCTCATGATTCGAATAGAGGTGCAAATCCCCGAAGGTGTGCACGAATTCCTTGGGTCGGAGGTCGCAGACCTTTGCGACCATCATCAGAAGGAGGGCATAGGACGCGATGTTGAAGGGTACTCCGAGGAAAATGTCTGCGCTCCTTTGGTAGAGTTGGCAGCTCAGGTTTCCTTCCGCGACGTAAAACTGGAAGAGCGCGTGGCATGGCGGAAGAGCCATGTGCTCGAGCTCACCCGGGTTCCATGCGCAAACTATATGCCGACGGCTATCCGGGTTTTCTCGTATGGTACGGATCACTTCCTCGATCTGGTTCACGGAACCTCCGTCGGGTTTGCGCCAGTCGGTCCATTGGGCTCCGTACACACGACCGAGGTCACCGGTTTCATCCGCCCATTCGTCCCAAATGCTTACCTTGTTCTCGTGCAGGTACTGCAGGTTCGTCTCACCCTTCAGAAACCACAGAAGCTCGTGAATGATCGATCGCAGGTGCAACTTCTTCGTTGTGAGTAGGGGAAACCCATCTTCCAGGGAGAAGCGGGCTTGGGCTCCGAACACGGACCAAGTCCCCGTTCCCGTTCGGTCGTCTCGATATACGCCATGTCTTTTGACGTGTTCCAGTAAATCTAGATAGGTCTTCACTTTGTTTTCGTAGCCTTTGGTAATGGCGGGAGGAAGGTCTTTCGGAAAGAGAAAAAGTTCGCGCCCCTCAAGTAAATGTGATTTTTTTGTGTTTTGCTTATGGGGGCCAAAGCTAAAGTTGTTCTATTCTCCACAGCCTTGTCGGCTGTCGTGCTTTCTTTGCACGGGCAACAACGCCAGAACGATTTCACCAAGCGTATACGCGCTTTTGATGGCAAATTAAACGTTATGTCCGCCAAGCGAATTTCATCACCTGGACTGTCCTCCAATTTTAATCGTCGCATTCCTTTCAACCAAATATCCCAGAAGTATTCAAGATTCGGTGGCAAACGTTTTCCCATGGGAAAATCAGCAATCAGATCCGAGACACTTCATGAGGGAAAAACTCTTTCCTTCGACCGAGGTTTCGACAAGCGTTCGCCGCTTTCCGGTAAGAGCGCCGCCGGAGGTACTCTTTCCTCTCGTGCGCCTGCCCTCGCGTCCGTGGAATTTCGAGATGCCTATTATGGCAAACTTGACAAGCGGGTGGACGAGTGGATGGGCAATGTAAACAAAATGTCGATGCAGGACGTGAACCGCTATCAGTTTCGCCGAGGAAGATCCGCTGAGCCCGGATTCCCCGTCCAGAAGGCGGGATCCCAGAATTTGCCCACCCCATCTGCCGGCAAGGGCTTGGGTTCCGGCCAATTCCGGGGTGTGACCCCTCCTCAGCCTGCTCGGACTTCCGCTGGGCAACCTTCTTACAGACTCGGTTCTCGCCGCACCAAGACTACCGTCGGAGGTGCTGCATCCTCCACGACTTCTCGCCGGACCGTTGCTCCCGCCAGCCCTCCATCTGGTTCGGGTACTTCCCCCGCTTTACGCTCCCTGCTCTTTCCTTCAAGCAATTCCGGTGGCTCGAGTTCGGGCTTGATGCCCAGACTCGGACCTAAAAAAATCCGAGTCAATGTCAAGTAGCTGTAGCGCTTCTCGCTTGCTTCTATCTCGTCTTCCCCTATTCTACGACACCCTTTCTTTTAAGCACAAGAGACGGACGGCTAGCTCAGTTGGTTAGAGCGACTGGTTTACACCCAGTAGGTCACAGGTTCGAGTCCTGTGCCGTCCACCATCTACCTACTACAAAATACTATGCGACACGTTATTTCCGTACTGGTCGAGAACAAGTTCGGCGTGCTTGCTCGCATTGCCGGGCTTTTTAGTGGACGAGGATTCAATATAGACACCCTCAACGTCGGGCCCACTCACATCGAGGGACGTTCTCGAATTACCGCCACGCTAAAGGGTGACGACAAGTCACTCGATC
>CALBIN010000006.1 GCA_937893275.1 uncultured Opitutia bacterium
TTCGCGGACCGCGCCGGCATCACGTCGATCAGGACGGTATCGTGTGGGTGCCGGGTTTCGGATCCGGTGTGCTGGGCCGATTCGATCCCAAGTCGGAGCAATGGACGACCTACGCCCTTCCGGACTACGACAATCAAATTCCCTACGCGCTCAACATTGATGCCAAGGGCATCGTCTGGATCTGCGGCACGGGCAATGACACGATCGGTCGCTTCGATCCTAAGACCGAACGGTTGATCGAGATCCCAATGCCGAAGCGGGTCACCTTTACCCGCGAGATCGAGTTTGACGAAGAGGGCAATGTCTGGACCTGCAATTCCAACAGCCCCACACGCCATATTGAAGGTGGACGCGGATCCTTAATTCGGATCGAACTGCCGAAAGGCAAGCCTGCGGCGGACGAGGGTGTGAAGCTGGAGCGAATCGTCCTGCCGCATCATCAGGTCGCCTTTGTCCGTCAGGTTCTCTGGCACAAATCACCGCACGGGGAGTTGCTCAAGAAAATCGATGCCATGCCATCACCGAAAGGTATCCCGGTCAACAAGACGCTCGACAAGCACTTCAAGAAGCGAATGGCGAGCTTCACCGAAAAGCAGCGGAACCGGTTTAACACCTTGCGCCAAGGTATGGATCTCGTTGATCCCAACATGGAAAACCGCGGCCTATCGTACCTCAAGATTCTCGAATACATCCATCACAATGAGAAGTAGATGGAGTGAATGCTGACTGAACAAATAACGTGAAACCCATCCTCACATTTTTGTGCTCCCTGCTGCTGGTTTGTACCGGTTTTACTAAGGACAAACGCCCGAACGTCATCACTCTACTTGTCGACGACCTGGGGTACCGCGACATTGGCTGCTATGGCGGCCCCGTCAAGACGCCCGTTCTCGATAAATTGGCCACCGGAGGCGTGCGCTTCACCGATTTCCACTCGGGAGCCCCGACATGCTCTCCCTCGCGCGCTACTTATCTCACAGGTCGCCTCAATCCTCGCACCGGCGTCTACTCCGTCCTCGACGAGCGCTTTCACCGCATGCATCTCCTGAAGAGCGAAACGACCATCGCCGAAGTGCTCAAGAAAAACGGTTACGCCACCGCTCACTTCGGAAAGTGGCACCTCGGCATGCCCGTCCAAAATCGCAAAAATCCTACTCCCGCCGATCATGGCTTCGACTACTGGTTCGGCGTCGTCAATGGCCCGGGCCCCAGTCACAAGAACCCGACCAACTTCATGCGCAACGGAGAGCGCGTCGGCAAGATCGAAGGCTATTCCTGCCAGATCGTTGTCGACGAGGCTCTCACCTGGCTCGATGAAAAACGCGACGGCGACGAACCCTTCTTCCTCAATCTCTGGTTCAACGAACCCCACGACCCGATCGCGGCGCCCGACGAGATCGTTTCCCAGTATGGCATGCTCAACGAACGGGAAGCAATCTACAGTGGCACCATCGACAATACGGATCGCGCCATCGGGCGACTTATTGCCAGGCTCGAAAAACTCGGCGAACTCGACAACACCATCATCATCTACTCTTCCGACAATGGCAGCTATTTGCAGGAGCGAAACGGTGACCTGCGTGGCAAGAAGGGAGCGCTTTTCGAAGGCGGGCATCGCGTCCCGGGTATTGTTTACTGGAAAGACGGAATCCCCGGTGGCCGGGTCGAGGATGAGCCGGCCGGAGCGGTTGACCTACTGCCCACCCTCTGCGGGCTGATCGGCATCGACAAACCCGAGGAAGTTCATCTCGACGGCTCCGACCTCGCGCCTCTGCTTACTGGGACCGGAACTTTCTCCCGGCATCAACCTCTCGTTGTGATGAGTGATGCAAGCATGGTCATGAGAGTGGGGAACCACACACTTTTCGCCTCCTCCACGGCGAGATCGCCA
>CALBIN010000007.1 GCA_937893275.1 uncultured Opitutia bacterium
AACGAGGGTATCCTCGGCGTGGCCGGTCAGTTCCAAGGTCTTCAGGATGTCACCAACTTGGCCGTCCATGTAGGTGATTTCAGCCAAGTACTTGGCATAGTCCTCGCGCGTTCGCGGGGTATCGGCCAAGTTGGGCGGCAACTTGAGTTTTTTCTGCGGATATTGGGAGGCGTCACCCATGACCCATGGCACGTGCGGTTCGACCAAGGCCACCACTAGGCAGAAGGGCTGCTTGTCGTCGCGTGACATGAATTGGGTTATGCCGGCCAACTTGTGCGGTTGGGTCGGGTTGCCCACGCAACTGGGGTCGAAACCGCCGACCTTCTGGAAGGGATATGCCTTGACCGGCTTGACGTGCACCTTGCCCGCCAAGCCCACCCGATAGCCACGCTCGCCGAGATGATGGGGCATGCTGGACACGCTGGGCAAGCTACTAGAATGGTTCCAAGCGCATCCGTTGCGAAGTGGATACTGCCCGGAATAGAGTTCGGAGCGACAGGGTTGGCACATGGCCTCGGCAAGGAATGCCCGGTTGAAGGTAAGCCCCTCGGATGCCAACTTGTCGATATTCGGTGTCTTGGCGTTTTGCCCGCCGTAGAGCGGCAAGTCGTTGTAGGTGCAGTCGTCCGCGAGGATGATGAGAAAGTTCGATTGCTTCGCCGCGGACAAACTGAAAGAGAGAAAACAACCGAACAAAAAAGGGAGAAAGAGGGATTTCATGAAGAGAGCTTTTGAGCAAACGGGCAAGGGGTCAACACAAGCCTCGGGCTGAAACCGCAAAAACAAATTGCCCGATCGCGCATAAGCTAGGGTTGGCAAATGTAAACAAGCTACTTAGGTTTAGTTTCGTTTCGCTAATGAAAATCAATCACAGAATCATCTTTGTTCTCGCTTGCCTCGTTGAAGGATCAACCGCGAAGGAGTCTTTCGATTACCATAGCGTTCGAGCCAAGCAAGCCGTCGTCGCGGACATATCCGGCAAACAGGAAGGCGAATCCTTACCCCTCAAGGGAAAGTCTCGGGTTCAAGGCATGCGGAACTTCGGGCCGCAATGGAGCGGAGATTCCCACTTGCTATGGAACGGGATCGTGGGAGAGGTTATGGAAACCAGCTTCCAAGTGTCTAAAACTAGGCGGCATCGCTTCACCGCAGTGCTCACCTTGGCCCCCGACTACGGCATCTTCACGGTACACCTGAACGGCATGGTGATACGCGAGGGCGTTGACCTGTACGCTCGAGGAGTGGAACTGGCGCAACCTCTCGACTTGGGCGAGTTCGAGTTCAAGGCGGGTCCGCAGCAACTGAGCTTCACCTTGACCGGCGGCAATCCACAGGCGCGAAAGTTTCGGGGCACGGGATACCTCATGGGGATCGACTACTTGGTCGTGAAGAACCTCGAACCCAAGGAGGAGACGTCGGAAAAGCCGAAACTGGGAGCGATCGTAGCGGAAAAAGCCGCCACCTTGAAAGAGGTTCAGCCCCTGCTCGCCAAATACTGCTACAATTGCCACGGCGACAAACCAAAGGTGAAGGGCAAGGTGAACCTGAAGGCGCTCGCCGCTCGCTCCGACTTTCTGAAAAACGTCAAGGTTTCCCGCTTAGGAGCAGAGGCTGTGGGCTACGGCGAAATGCCACCGGAGGACGAAAAGCAGCCCAGTTCCGACGAACGCAAAAAGATCGCTTCGTTCCTGTACGGAGTTGTCGACGAATACGCCAAGGCCAACACCACAATGGAACCAGTCGTTATGCGCCGGTTCAATCGCTACGAATACAACAATGCAGTGCGCGACCTGCTCCAGTTGCGCGGCGATATTTACGCCCTGCCGGAAAAGGTGGTGCGTGGGAACAAGTACTTCAACCCGGCATCCGGTGTTCTGCCGAACAAGGTGCGGGTGAGCAATAGGACTCTCGGCAAAAACCAAGTGGAGTTACAAATCCTCAAGGACGTAGACCCCTTTGCCGTCGACCTCCAAGCCGAACACGGGTTCAACAACCAGGGAGAGCAATTGAGCACATCCACGATTTTGCTGGAAAGTCTGCTCAAGCTGGGGAGATCGATCGTCAACAGCCCGCAGTTCGACGGCTACAGCGGGCTCTGGAACAGCTTCTTCAAGGAGGACGGCAAACCAGTCAAGGAACGACTAAAGCCCTTCCTCGAGCAAGCCTTTCGAGGACCGGTCTCCGAGGCGACGCTGGAACGATACGCCACCTATCACGACAAGGAAAAGGGACGCACGAAGTCGTACACCCAGGCCATGAAAAACGTGGTCGCGGCGGTGCTATCCTCGCCGAAATTCCTCTACCTCGTGGAAAACAAGCAGGACGCGGATGAAAGAACACAGGTCAACGATTACGAACTGGCCCAAAGACTGGCCCTGTTTCTTTGGAGCAGCATACCGGACGAGGAACTGATGAACGCAGCTAGGCGGGGTGAACTGCGCAACAACGAGGCCATTGATAAACAGGTCAGGCGCATGCTACTTGATCGACGTAGCCGAGCCCTTTCCGAGAACTTTGCACGCCAATGGCTACGCCTCGATCAACTGGTCACCGCGGTGCCTGACTTCGACCGCTTCGAAGAATATTATGCCCGGATCGGTTGCGAACAATGGAAGTTCGGGCTCCAGACCATGGTCGAACCACTCCTCCTCTTCGAGAGCATCCAAGTGGAGGATCGCTCCATCATGCTACTGATTGACAGCAACTATGCCTACCGCTCGAACGAGCTGCAGGCATGGTACACCAACCCAAAAAATCCATTCGGGAACAAGCAAAACCGCAACCGCTTCAACACCAAGATCCAAGATTTCAGCCGGAGGACCCTGAACCGCCGCCGTGAGGGTGGCATAATCACCACCGCGGCGATACTCACCATGACCTCCACGCCACTGCGAACGAGCCCGATCAAGCGGGGTGCCTGGGTCGCCACCGTAATATTCAACGACCCTCCTCCTCCCCCACCCGACGTGGTGCCGGAAATTGAGGAAGACGACGCGGCCATCGCGGCCTCCGGCTTGACTATTCGCCAGCGCCTTAAGGAACATGCCTCCAATCAATCCTGCGCCAGTTGTCACGCCAAGATCGACCATCTCGGCTTCGTATTGGAAAGCTACGACCCCGTCGGACGGTGGCGCGACAAGTACGCTGGTGGCTTGCCGGTCGACGCCAGTGGCAAACTCTTCGGAGAGGATGAATTCAAAAACATAGTGGAATTCAAGGACGCCATCCTCGCTCGTCCCGAGGAATTCATGCGCGGATTCAGCGAACACTTGCTGTCCTACGCCTTGGGTCGCGAATTGAAAGTAACCGACAAACCGGCCATCGACCGCATAACTCGTAAGGTGATGGCAGACCACGGACGATTCTCCACCGTGGTGGTTGAGATTGCCAAGAGCCTGCCGTTCCGTAACAAAACCAACCAGAAAGAGCGATAATGAACGTCTTGAAGCATAACCTACTTCCTCGCCGTAGCTTCCTTCGCGGCTGCGGCGCCACCTTGGCTCTCCCCTTTCTCGACGTCATGCAAGCCAAGGCTGAAAAAGGTTCCACCGCACCGAGAAGACTTGCCTTTTTCTACACCCCCAATGGCGTCGCCCAAAAGGCCTGGAACCCCACTGAAACAGGCCTCAACTTCGCCCTCAGCCCGACATTGAAGCCGCTGGAGAAGATGCGGAAAAAGATTTCCCTGCACACCAACCTCGACCGCATTAAAGTGCCCGGAACCGACGGACATGCTCAAGCCGGAGCATGCTACCTGAGCACCGCGAGGCCCGACGAGCTGTCGCCCGCCGGGTATCCGCTCAAGCGAACCATCGACCAAGTGATCGCCGACGTGGCAGGCCAGTCGACCGCGTTCCGCTCACTCGAGCTCTCCTGCAACAGCTACACCGACAACCGCGAGTCCGTCTACTTCGACAACATTTCATGGTATGGCCACGGCCACGTCGCGCGCTCCATCAAGGATCCGCGCCAAGCATTCAACCGGCTCTTCGCGGTTCACGAGCACCAAGCCAACGCCAGCGTGCTCGACTTGGTCCTTGCCGACGCCAAGGATCTCCAGCCTAAATTGGGTCGCCTCGACCAAAACAAGTTGGGCGAATACTTGGAATCAGTGCGCACGGTGGAGCAACAGATCGAGCGCATCACCAAGCGACAGGACGACATACGAGACCTCGACCTAGAGGAACCCGGGAAACTCTGGACCACCATGCAGCGCGATGAATATATACAGGTAATGGGCGACCTCATGATACTCGCCCTCCAGACAGACCTCACTCGGGTGTCCAGCATGATGGTAGCTCCGGAGCGCTGGGATACGCCACTCATGTTCCACGGCCTATTCGACAAACCCATCCGGCACCATGGCTGGACTCACAACCAGAACAAGGAGCAGGTGCTTAGCGACCTCGAGAAATTGGACCTCTTCCACATCGAGCAGTACGCACGCCTCGTGACCAAAATGGACACCATCCAGGAAGGCGAAGGCACCCTCTTGGACAACATGATGTTCGTGATGGGTTCCGGCCTTAGCAGCGGCTTTCACCACACCTGCAATAACCTGCCCACGCTCATTGCCGGAAGTGGTGGTGGACTCTTCGAGACCAATCATCACGAGAAACACCCCGAAGGCACACCGATAGCAAACCTGTGGCTCTCCATGGCCAAGGGAATGGGCGTGAAGACGAACCGCATAGGCGACAGCACCGGCGTCATTAAGGACTGGGCGGTATAGGGAATGCGCGGCAGGCGAAAGAAGACATTCTCACGCAGAGACGCGTAGAGGAAACATGCGGAATTAATAATCCTCTTGCAATGGCACAGAGAAACGGAGCAAAACAAATGCAGAATACAACCACCTCTTTCGTTCCTTTCGTGGTTTGAATGACTCCCCTCCCCTGTCATTGCAAGGAGCTTCAGCGACGCGGCAATCCAGTCTTTGTTTTCTCTTCAAATGTTCTCATAAAACTTTGGCCGATCCTATTTCTTGCCATTTGTGGCATCGCTCGGGCCTCACCGCTCAACGTATTGTTCATCGCCATCGATGACCTGCGGCCCGCTCTTGGATGTTATGGCGACCAGACAGCGATCACCCCGAACTTGGATCGCCTCGCCAAACGAGGCATACTCTTCAACCGGGCTTATTGCCAGCAGGCAGTGTGTTGCCCTTCAAGACTTTCACTGCTTACGGGACTGCGACCGGACACCATAAAGGTCTGGGACCTGAACACCCATTTTCGGGAGGCCCTGCCGAAAGCGGTCACCCTGCCCCAGCACTTCAAGAACCACGGCTACCGCACCCGCTCCATCGGCAAAATCTTCCATGGGGGAGGCAAACCATCGAAGGATCCGCCATCCTGGTCGAAAGCTCCCTTGTTCGACAACGTCCGGGATCCGAAGTTGCGCTACGCCACGGAAAAGAACCTGAAGGGCAAAGGGCACAAGCGGGCAGCCTCTGAATCCGCCGACGCACCGGACAACGTCTACGTCGATGGCTTGGTCTGCGAAGCCGCCGAGAAGGCATTGGGCGACTTGAAGAAACAAGGCAAACCGTTCTTCCTCGCGGTGGGTTTTCGCAAGCCCCACCTGCCCTTCAGCGCCCCAAAGAAATACTGGGACCTTTATCAACGCAAAGATATCCCGCCTCCCGCGTCGAACAAGCATCCCGAAGGAGCACCCGAGTTGGCGGTGCGCAGCTGGGGGGAACTGGAAGGCTATTCCGATATTCCGAAGAACGGCAAACTAAGCGTAGACAAGACACAGGAGCTCCGACACGGGTACTACGCCTGCGTCAGCTACGTCGATGCCCTCACGGGCCGTTTGCTGAGAAAGCTCGCCGATTTGAAACTGACGGACCGCACGGTGGTCCTGTTGTGGGGAGACCATGGCTTTCACCTTGGCGAGCAAGGCCTCTGGACCAAGGCCAACAACTACGAACTATCGACCCACGTCCCGTTGATCCTGTCCGTTCCAGGACAAGCGCATCGCGGAGTCAAAACGGATGCCCTGGTAGAGTTCGTCGACCTCTACCCCACGCTGGCGGAAGTCTGCGGATTGGATGCTCCCGCCGGGATGGAGGGAATCAGTTTGCTCCCGCTGCTGGAGAAACCAGAGCGTCCGTGGAAAACCGCAGCTTTCAGCCAGTACCCAAGGTCCTTCCAAGGCAATCGCCACCGCAAGCATGGAGACCTCATGGGCTACGCCGTCCGTACCGAACGCCATCGCTACGTCGAGTGGCGCAACTGGAAAACGGGAACCGTCCAGGCACGCGAACTCTACGACCACGAAACGGATCCCAACGAAACCAAAAACCTTGCCAAGGAACCCGCTCAAGGGGAGAACTTGAAACGCCTCCAACAAACCCTCCAATCCGGCTGGAAAGCCGCCCTGCCCGAAAAATGAAACCATACCTTCGTAAACTCCTCCTCGCTGCTTTTGCAATTGCCCTCGCCCTCCCGGCAATGGCCAAGCCCAACTTCATCGTGATCTTCATCGATGATATGGGGTACGGCGACATCGGCCCGTTCGGCTCCACCAAAAACGATACGCCCCACTTGGACCGCATGGCCAAGGAAGGCATGAAGCTGACCTCCTTCTATGTCGCCTCGCCTGTCTGCAGTCCATCGCGGGCCGCCCTCATGACCGGAAGTTACCCGAAGCGTGTCGGGCTAGCCAAAGGCTCGGGCCACATCGTGCTATTCCCCGGCGATCCCCATGGCCTTAATCCCAAGGAAATTACCATTGCCGAAGTGCTCAAGAACGAAGGATATGCCACCGGTTGCTTCGGCAAGTGGCACCTTGGTGACCAACCCGAGTTCCTTCCCACCTCGCAGGGGTTCGACGAATATTACGGCATACCCTATTCCAACGATATGTGGCCCGGCTTGAAACGCTGGAAGTTCCCGCACCTTCCGATTCTGCGGGGCACCAAGGTGATCGACCAAGTGGATGATATGGACGAGCAGGCGGAACTCTGCCGGCTTTTCACAGAGGAAGCGGTCAAGTTCATCGAGAAAAACAAGGACGGCCCGTTCTTCGTCTATCTGCCCCATGCCTTCGTGCACGGCCCGCGCAAGGCGAGGCCGGAATTCATGGCAAAGGCCAAGACAGCTGAGGAGGCCCAAGTAGAGGAAGTGGACTGGAGCACCGGCCAAATATTGGATGCGGTACGCAAGGCGGGCATCGAGAAAAACACCTTCGTGCTCTTCACCTCGGACAACGGTGGCGCCGGGGGACTCAGCAGTGCTCCCCTGCGCGGAGGAAAAGGATCGGCATGGGAAGGCGGCGTCCGCGAACCCACCATTGCGTGGTGGCCGGGCAAGGTGCCGGCGGGCTCGGTCTGCAAGGAAATCGCCAGCACCATGGATTTACTACCCACCTTCGCCAAGTGGGCGGGTGGTAAGGTCCCCGACGACCGCGTCATCGACGGCCGCGATGTGGGCGACCTCTTCCTCGGCAAACCGGGAGCCAAGACCCCGCACGACCGGTTCTTTTACCACCAAGCCGACAACTTGCGGGCGGTACGATCCGGCCCATGGAAGCTCTTTCGCAATGGCCCGCTCTACAACCTGGACGAGGACCTCGGCGAGAAAAAGAACTTAGCCGCCAAGCGTCCCGGGGTGGTGAAGCGCCTGAAGGGCTACATGGCCGAGTTCGAAAGGGATCTCAAAAAGAACTCGCGTCCCGTGGGCGTGGCCAAAAACCCAAAAACCTTGGTGCCGCGTCCAGGAGCAAAGGGCGAAGACGCCTATACCCCCACCCTCTGGATCGGAAAAACGAAGTAATCGTCCATCGCAAATGAAACAAGCCCTGCTAGCTGTCCTCACCGCATTGGTGTTCGCGGGCTGCACTCCCGCGCTTCACAAGGCGGCAAGAGAGGGTGATGCCGACAGGGTCAGGGAATTACTCGATACCGGAGCCGACGTTAACGTCAGGAATACGGACAAGCAACGCCTCCAATACACCCCTTTGCATTATGCCGCTTATTATGGCCACCTGGAAATCGCCGAAATCCTGATCTCTCGCGGGGCGGATCTGGATGCCGATGATCCATATTATTCCACCCCTCTGTACCTGGCCGCCGAGCAGGGTCACCCGGAAGTGGTCGAGTCCTTGATCTCCAAGGGAGCGAAAGTAAACGTAAAGAGTTCTTGGTCGGGCTACACTCCCTTGCATCGGGCGGCATGGGGGCCCGTCGCCATGAGAAAACACCTTGGTGGGAGAACCGTTTCCGAAGCCGAGCTGAATAAGAATTATCTGGAAATCGTGGGAAGGCTTCTGGAAAAGGGAGCGAAGGTTAATGCCCGAGACAACGACGGCAAAACAGCATTGGATCAAGCCATCAAGGACGGCGCAAAGGAAACAGTCGACCTTCTCCGCAAGCATGGAGGCAAGACGGGTGAGAAATTCGCCGAAAAGTTTAAGGATTATTTCGTGGGAACCATTAAAATCAGGTTTCACCAGGCGGAACTTTCAGAGGACCGCAAGCGCGAACCGTGGACGGGATATGGAGTGGATGGCGGATTTCCCGGGACGGTTGTGACCGCCGTGGAGATCACCAACGCCTCCGGCACCTACGACCTTCCCGCGAACATGGTGAATGACCTCGGCAATCCCAACATCGGACACGTACACGTCAGGCAAAATGGAAAACTGTTGGAACTCTCCATGAACAACAGCGACGGGGCAGGAGGACATAACGCGTTGTTTAAAGTCGATTTGGCAAAAGCTCAGGCTTGCCGTTTCGTGAAGGTGGCCATCGATGACGATCACACGAAAACCCACGACTGGACAGCTCTCAAGAAGCACAAGTGAGAATTCTCTGAATTTCTCTGAATTAGGATGGTGGGGTAGGATTCTCTCAGGCAATGAAAGCGCTGATTCCAATTCTGATAGGTTTTTAAGCGTGAGCGAGGCTAGGAACCTTTGACGACCGGCAGGGTGAATCGTGACTTGATGTCAATTCGTTTGCCCGTCCGCTGAGACTCTCGTCTACCCCAATCCCGGATCGATCAGCTCGACAGGCAATGAAAAACAGCTAGGTCTCTTCTTTCAAAGACGATGGATTGCGATCTGTTTTTTATAATATATTTCAACTTGCCACATAATGCTAATTGGTTCTTAAATGGATAAAACCTGATTATTTAACAAAACGGAGGAAAAACATGAACATAGCGGCAGGTGTATTAGTAATCATAGCGGCGATTCTCAACATCATGGGAGGTTGCACATATGCGGTAGGTGGTGCCTTGGCTGGCGGCGTAGGTGAAATGGGCTCAGAAATTGCTTCTGGACTAGAAGATGGAGCTGGAGCTGGAGCTGAAGCTGGAGAAGAAGCGGCGAAAGTCACGGAAGGTTCCGAAGACCTCAAGACTGCAGGCGCCGGACTAACGCTATGGGGCTACGCCTTGTTTGCCATCGCCGGCATAATGATTGCAGGTGCCGTATTTTTGTTCCAGAAAAGCAAGGCGGTCTTCGTGATCGTAACTGGGGTACTGGCAATCGGCGCGGAAGTAGGGGGTATCCTAATCACACAGTTTGGTGTCATGAATGTGTGCGTTTTGGTTGCCGGCGTACTCGCAATCCTTGCCGCTCGTTCCTTTCCGACGGCAGCGTCCGGATAGTCACCACGCACTAAAAGGGTTCTTCGCCAGAACCCAAAAAGCCAATCACAATGGGTCTGAACCTAAGACAGATTGGAATAGTATTTCTTCGTGACTTGGCTATGGCGCCTCGAAATGTCGCCATTGTGCTGACCTTGGTTTTCTATGTAATCTTCTGGTACTTTGCCCTCAAAGGCTTTCACGATGGTTTGGTCGAGGAGATAGAAAAGGGTGAAGTGGCAAGTGCCTTTTTTCTTTGGTTCTTCGACGAGGTTGCTCCGGGGCAACTGGCAATAGCTCCTTCCACC
>CALBIN010000008.1 GCA_937893275.1 uncultured Opitutia bacterium
CTGTCACCAATGCCTTTTACCATTTTATCCACATATGTCCGCGATCCGCCTTTCAGTACTCGCCATATCGGGCGGTCAAAGGATTGAAGCATTTTATGATTGGAGAGAAAGTCGAAAAGAAATTCCACTGGAAATCTTCCAAAGCTTTCTGTTGAGCACGACCAAAGGGCTGAGCCCAACGGTAAGACAAAGGCATCTCGAAAGCGTTGGCTAAAACGATGTTTTGCGAGAAAATCGTTTACTGATGATTGGTTGCTTAGGTTGCGTTTGGCTATTGAATGAAATCGAAAGATATCGCGAACCATTCCCCAGTGCTTGAGGTCAGTTAGGTTTTGTGTGGCACCGAAAAGCCCCTGTAGGCTTTCACCGCTATATTCTAATCCTGAATTGGCGCATCGCACAGAGAATCCCATGCGAGTCTTCTTTGATTCCACTTCCAGATTTTCCAATAAACGAATGAAATTTGGATAATTGCTTTCGTTGAAGACAATAAAGCCAGTGTCTATTTTGTGCGTGTCCCCATCACTCATTACCTCAACGGTGTTTACGTGTCCGCCTGGTTTGCCATCTGATTCATATAGTGTAACATCGAATTTATGACGAAGCAAGTAGGCGCATATCAAACCCGATATCCCAGAACCTATGATTCCAACCTTCACTTGTTCGTCTCAGGAAAATTTCAGCTTAGAGCTTTTTCTTTCACCCAAGTCGGTGTCTTTTTTAAGCCCCAAACGAGCCCTAAAAGTGATAATGCCTGAAGAATTCTGTGCGTCGGATCGAACTGTCCTTTGAAGAAACCCTGCCTTGCCGAGCTAGGGAAAAAATGGTGGTTGTTGTGCCAACCCTCACCCAAGGTGATGAGAGAAACTATTCCATTATTTCTACTTTCGTCAAAAGTTTCGAATTTTTTATTTCCAAATATGTGAGCCAATGAATTTACCGAAAAGGTAGCGTGGTACAATGCGACTGTTGGTAGTAAGAATCCCCAGACTAGTAGTTGCATTCCCGAAGTTTCAAAATTGGATATGACCCAAGATGTATCTCCAATCAAATAACAGAATGTGGCAAGCGTAAGCAATGGAATCCAGTCGTAGCGGTTAATGAATCGTAGTTCTTGGTATTTCAACCAGTCTGGTATCTCTTTGAGGAAGGTTGGAAGAGCATAATCCGACATAAACCATAATGAATGGCTCCACAGAATACTTTTTGTCTTGGGTGAATGAACATCTAATTCAGTATCCGAATGACGATGATGGCGCCTGTGGTGCGCCGCCCACCATAGCGGCCCGCGTTGCCCTGAACTGCACGCAACAAATGCCCCTATGAACTGAACAATCCGACCAGTTTCAAATGCCCTGTGTGAAAAGTACCTGTGGTAGAAGGCGGTTATGCAAAACATCCGCGTACAGTATGACACAAACGCTATACCCAAACACCACCAAGTGAAATCCACATACAAAATACCAATTAGGGACAAGTGAATCATAATAAATGGAAGGCACCTGAACCACTCAACTTTTTCTTGTCCCTCGACTGGGTTCTCAAAGGTTTCAGGGGGTGGCAAAATCCACCGTAGTACTGCCGATATCATTTAGTTAAGCTGCTGTCTTAAAGGCTAATGTCAGTTCCAATGGGCTCATTCTGTCTTTTCCAGATATTCCTAAATTTACGAACTGATCAAGCTTCTTGAAGTCCAACTTTCCGTTTCTCAATATAATAGCCCTCATTTTCCGGAGACTTCTAGCTTCAATTTGCCTAATCCTTTCGGCTGACACCTTTAATTTTTGAGAAATTTCTTCTAGCTTCATGGGCAAGTATTTACCTAATCCGAATCTCATCGATATAACTTTTTTCTCTCGATTGTCTAGAAAATCAACAGCAACATCCAAATCATCCGCTAAAGATCCTTTTTCCCGGTACGATGCTTTTTCATCCTCTTCAGAGGAAAGAAGATCTGCTAGGGTTAGCTCAGTGTCATTAATTTTTTTGTCAATTGAGGTTGTTGATGCCGGAGCCATTTTGACTCTATTGGCTAGGTTCCTCTCATATCCAATGTTGTTTTGAACTTCTTTCTTAGTGGGTTCTCTACCCAAATCCGCTTGGAGTTGGGTTTCGATTCCCTTGGTGCGCTTGTTACCTTGGAATACATCATGGGGAACTGACACTGCCCCGTACAACTTGCTTATAAACCTTTGTATTCTCTGCCTGATCCACCATGCCGCGTACGTCCCCAATTTGAGACCTCTGGTGTGATCAAATTTGTCTACTGCTATTATTAATCCGGTAATGCCTTCAGCCATCAAGTCCTCGATTGGCATTTTGGAATTTTTAAATTTAAGGGCTACCGAGGCAACTAATCTTAGATGTCTCTCTATTAGCTCGCTTCTGGCACTCTCTGACCCATCTCTTAAACGCTGAAATAGCTTGTCACACTCTTTTCTTGTGGGTGGTGCTTTTCTTGACAGATCGGTCATGAACTTTCCAATCGAATCTTGTCCCGCGGCTTTGTAAAATGTGGGCTTAGTATTTGAGTCTGTGGTCATACTAATCTTTTCGCTTTTCACTAGATATCAGATCATCTTTTTCTTAGAAATTTCTAGTAGTTCATGGGAAACCCTCTCAAAGCATCCGTTTTACTTGAATTTAACAGGGTTTGAGCTTTTCCTTTTTGAAAATCGAGAATTCAAGGATAACCTCTCATAGATGCTAAGGGTTCTTCAAAATAGGCGAGAGGGTTTGTTTTGTCCGGCAGGAGGTTTCTTTGTTGATCCTTGTGGTCATGTCTCTCGCGCCGTCATAACTCATGCTCACAGCGACCATGCCCGCAAAGGTCACGGATCATATCTCTGTTCGGACAATTGCAAACCTTTGCTCAAGATTCGACTCGGACCCAAAGCTAAAATTGAATCTTTGCCTTTTGGAAAAAGGATCAAAATGGGGGACGCTTTAGTTTCCCTCCATCCTGCAGGTCACATATTAGGTTCTTCACAAGTCAAAATTGAGGTAAGTGGTCAAATCTGGGTTGTCAGCGGAGACTACAAACCACAACCAGATCTGACTTGTGAGCCTTTTGAGATGATTAAGTGTCATGGTTTTGTTACCGAGAGCACCTTTGGGTTACCTGTCTACCGTTGGTTACCTGAAGATACTATTTACGCCCAGATAAATGATTGGTGGGTAGGGAATGCAGAGAATGGAATTCCGTCACTGCTTTTTGCCTATTCATTGGGAAAGGCTCAAAGAGTATTGGCAGGCGTTGATCCCGAGATCGGACCTATTTTTATTCATCATGCAGTATCTCCCTTTTTGCCGATATACGAAAGATCAGGGGTTGATCTACCTAAGGTAGAAAAAGTTGATTTAGATTCGGAACAGAATTATTCGAAAGGATTGATTGTCGTTCCTCCTGCAGTTCAGGATTCATCTTGGTTGAAGCGGTTTACTTATGCGGAAAGGGCGTTTGCTTCAGGTTGGATGGCCATTCGTGGACTTCGTCGTCGTCGAAATCTAGGCAAGGGGTTTGTTCTTTCCGATCACGCGGACTGGAACGGATTGCTTCAGGTTATTCTTGGGACGGGGGCAGAGACCGTTAAAATAACGCATGGTAATGGGCATGCATTAAGTCGTTATTTGTTCGGGAGAGGGATTGATGCCTCACTTTTGAATCAACCCGTTTCCGCAGAGGTTCAGTAAGAGGTTTTTCGATGGAACTTTTTACCAAGCTTTTTCATGATTTGGATTCTACGACCAAGACAAACACCCGGTTGGACTTTCTCGTTAATTATTTTTTGAAGGCTGACCCGAATGATGCCATCTGGGTATGTTGGTTTCTAAATGGAAACCGAATAAAAGGTGCTTTAAAAACGTCTGAATTGCGCCGCTTCGCATCTGATTGTAGCGGTCTTCCATTATGGTTGGTAGAAGAATGCCATGAGAATGTAGGTGATTTGGCGGAGACAATCTCACTACTGGTAGATGGTGCTGGTAATTTACCTCCGATTAAAGGCCTTAATGCAATTGTGAAGAGGTATATCCAGTCGCTAGTAGGTATGACTATTGATGATAAGCGAGACCGACTCAGGGAGGCCTGGAATTCTTTAAGACCCAAAGACTTACTTCCGTTTCATAAATTGCTAACCGGAGGATTTCGAATGGGTATTTCTTCCGGTAACCTATACAAGGCTTTAGCCAGAGTGGGCAAGGTTGAGCCTGCTTTTATTGCTCAGAGGTTATCTGGGAACTGGAATCCTGATAGCATGAGCATGGATGACATTTGGAAATCGTCTTCAGAGGATTCGCGTTTGTGTGTGCCTTTTCCTTTTTGCTTAGCCTATCCCTTGCAGGAAGAACCTGAAAATTTGGGGACTTGCAAGGATTGGCAAGTCGAGTGGAAGTGGGATGGCATTCGAGCTCAATTGATTATTAATTCAGGTATTTCCATGCTTTGGTCTAGAGGGGATGAGTCAGTGGGCAATTCCTTTCCCGAAATCATTGAGGCGAGTAAATTAATCCCTTATGACATTTGTTTGGACGGTGAAATTATGTCTTGGGGGGGAGATGGCTTGGGGCTTTTCTCGGAATTGCAACAGAGGCTTGGTCGCAAGAACCCGGGTCTCTCTATCTTGCAGAGGATTCCCGTGCGTTTCATGGCTTATGACATTCTGGCAATCGAAGGCCAAGATTTACGTAAAGAGCCTCTATTCTTTCGG
This sequence comes from uncultured Opitutia bacterium, assembly GCA_937893275.1. GTDB lineage: Bacteria > Verrucomicrobiota > Verrucomicrobiia > Opitutales > Seribacteraceae. The sequence continues at coordinate 4,710 of CALBIN010000008.1, forward strand.
CGAAAGAAACTGGAAGCTGTCCTTGAATTGTTACCGTCAAAATTTCCATTAGGTCTTTCTCCTTTGATAGATGAAAAGGATTGGTTTACTTTGAGCCAGCTTCGTGAAGAATCTAGGCAGAGAAAAGTTGAGGGATTCATGCTCAAAAGAAGAAACTCTCGCTATGAGAGCGGAAGAGTAAAGGGGGGGTGGTATAAATGGAAAGTCGATCCTTTTCTCGCTGATATGGTTTTGGTCAGCGCTCAATTGGGGCATGGCAAGCGAGCTAACCTTTACAGCGATTATTCATTTGCGGTATGGTGCGATGGTGAACTCTTTACTGTGGCGAAAGCTTACTCAGGCCTTAGCAATAAGGAAATTGAGCAGGTAGACGGTTTCATTAGAAAGAATATTTCGGGTAGATTCGGACCTGTTAGAGCTGTAAAGCCTGAGCTTGTATTTGAGATCGCTTTTGAAGGCGTGAATATATCAAATCGTCACAAGTCAGGCGTCGCCTTGAGGTTTCCTCGGATAAAGCGATGGCGTAAGGACAAGACACCTAATGATGCTAGCACGCTAGATGAGATTCGCGGTTTCGCTGGAATGAAATGTAGCGATTCAGAGAGAGACCCTAGTTCGATTGATAAAGCAGGGAATCTGCTGCTTTTCTAATCCCTTTAAGCTTTAGTTCGTCCAGACGATCGAGGTTTCTCATTTGCATAATCATGCGCTGGTTTCCTGATAGGCGTTCGCGATGGCGGTCGAGGAAGTTCCAATAAAGAGTGGTGAATGGGCAGGCTTTTGGCCCAATCGATTCCTTCGGGTTATATTGGCAACCTTTACAATAATTGCTCATCCGGTTAATGTAAGCACCCGTTGCAGAGTATGGTTTGGATGCCAACAATCCTCCATCCGCGAATTGTGACATACCGATGACGTTTGGCGTCGTTACCCAGTCCACCGCGTCCACATATGAGGCCAGAAACCAGTTGTTGATTTCCTCTGGGCTTACTCCCCGAAGCAAGGAGTAAAGTCCGATAACCATGAGACGTTGAATGTGGTGGCCATATCCTGTGTCGAGTACTTGGGTCAGGCAACTCTTCATACATGCCATCTCGGTTTCGCCTGTCCAAAAAAAATTGGGCAAGGGTTCGCTCGCTTCAAAGAAGTTGGATTCCCTGTAGCTGGGCATGTACATGTTGTAAATACCTCTTACGTACTCTCGCCAGCCAAGTACTTGCCGAATGAACCCTTCCGTTGCCGCCAGGGGGGCATTACCTTCGCTGTAGGTCTTCTCTACTTGACGAACAACTTTCAACGGATCCAGTAATTTTAGGTTTAGCGGTGCCGCGACCAGAGAATGAAAAAGGGTTTTTTGATCCTGCCACATTGCATCCTGAAAACGTCCGAATAAAGGAAGCCCTTCACTCACAAATTTATCCAACTGAGATTGAGCGTCTCGAGGTGTTACCGGCCAGTGGAAGTGGGATAGGTTTCCAGGATGCTCGGGGAATCTTTTTTCAACCAAGGAAATGACCTCGCGGGTCAATCGGTCGGGTGTTTCCTCGTAGGAAGGAGTGGAGCGTGGTGGACCTGTTTTTTTAAAGCTTTCTCTGTTTTCTTTGTCATAGTTCCAAGAGCCACCTGTAGGAATGTTCATTTCCATTAGGATATTGTGCTTGCGCCGCATTTCTCTGTAGAAGAACTCAAGTCGCAAAGATTTTCTATTGGCGGCATGTTCTTCGAACTGATTTTCCTTACAAATGAAATGAAGGTCGTGTCGGATGTTTAATTCTGATCCTGTTTCTCGACAAACTGCGCGAATGGATGCCTCAACTCGAAAATCCCCTGGCTTAACTAATGAAACTTGGAGAGGATTTAATTCATGAATATCCTTCCTCAAGAGATCAGAGAGCGAAGAATCTTCATGTTGATGGTTGAGTGAATGATAGCGAATGGGAATGTTAATTGATCGCAAATGATCTCGGAAATGCCTCATGGAGGATAGGAAATAGACTATCCTGTGTTTGCTGGATAAGACATGGGTCGATTCCTCGGAAGCTTCTGCCATCCAAAAAAGATCCGTATTCGAATCAAAGTCGTCTGGTATGAAACGATCGTAATCGAGCTGGTCTCCGAGAATAACGAATAACCTCCGGAGCGAAGAGGAAGGAGTCATCGCTTATCAGTTCTTGGGCAAGGTCGCCAATGCCTCTAGTGCCCTTGCGCGAGCTTCCGGATGGTCAACGCATGGTCGTGGGTAGTTTTGTCCCAACGCCACATTGCTTTGCGAAAGAACACTTGCGGGCGCTTCCCAAGGTTTGAAGATCCATTTAGAAGGGAAATCCCTTAATGGTTCTATCCATTTTCGGACATATTTACCCGATCCGTCAAACTTCTCACCCTGAAGAATTGGATTGAAAATCCTAAAATAAGGTGCGGCGTCGGCGCCGCACCCTGCCGCCCATTGCCAACCTTGAGTGTTACTTGCTAGGTCGGCATCGACCAAGGTATCCCAAAACCATCTGGCGCCTTCAGACCATGAAAGGAGGAGGTGCTTGACGAGGAAGGAGGCCACGACCATCCGAACTCGATTGTGCATCCATCCAGTTTCGTAGAGTTGTTTCATCCCAGCATCCACCAAGGGGTAACCCGTTTTCCCAAATTGCCAGTGGGAAAGCGCTTTGGCATCTTTTCTCCAGGGGAATGCAGCGTACTTCGGTCTTAATGGATTTTCAGGTGAACGAGGAAAATGATAGAGCAAATGATAGGAAAACTCCCTCCATCCGATCTCGGTCAGAAACTTATTTTCACCTCTTGAGCCAGAACGGCCATCCGCTTGAAGGACAGCGTGGCAAACTTGGCGAGGGCTAATGTTGCCCCACGCCAAAAAAGGAGATAGCTTGGAAGTACCGTCGACCGACGGAGTATTTCTTCGGTTGGAATAAAATCTGGTCACTTCTTCGGTTGTACGGCTAATCATTCTATGACCTTCGTCTTCCGAAACAGTCCAATGCGAAAATAACTTTTTATGCCAAGGATGATTGGGCAACAAGCCAAGGTCGTTTAACGTTTCAGTTTTGGAATCGGCGTTGTTGAACGTAAGCTTGGATGGTTCATATGGCGAAGGCTCTCTATAAATTCCTGAGCGAGAGACTCTCCAATATGGAGTAAAGACCTGATAGGGTTTGCCTGAACCGTTTTTAATTTCCCATGGCTCATTTAGGAGAGAAGCATTAAATGATTCAGAAGTAACTCCCGTCCGTCTCAGGGCAGTCTCAACCGAAACTTGTGTTTTCTGCCCGGCCGAGTCGTAAACCCGATTGAAAAGGACTTTATCCGCACCAACTGATTTTGCTAGTTGAGGCAAGATGTCCTCGGCTGATCCTTTACGTAGGATTAATTTTCCGTTTCGTGATGCTATCGATTGCTCAAGATCTTTAAGCGATTGGTGAAGCCACCATCTTGAAGCAGCCCCTGGACTCCATTGACCACCTTCTTCTTCATTCCAGATGAACACGGGAACGATTTCTTTCCCAGCCTTGTAGGCAACTTCCAATGCCGGGTTGTCCCTGAGACGAAGATCTCTGCGAAACCAAACGATTACCCGCGATTTTGCCGAACGGTCTTTTTCAGCGATCATTGAGACGAAGGCTGGAAAGTCCTGCATCCACCTTGAGTACTTGTCCCGTAATGGAAGCCGCATGTTTCGAATGCAAAAATCCGATCGTGGCGGCTACCTCATCGACGGAGGGTAGTCTTTTCAATGGGTGTCTGTTTTCAATCATTGGTATCATCTTATCTCCGCCAACCATGCCTAGGCCCATTTCAGTTGGGGTTAAGGTTGGAGCAACTACGTTTACCCGAACCTTAGGCGCGAGATCGGCGGCCAAGGCAATGGCAAAGCCTTCGAGTGCTGATTTGGCCGCGGAAATTGCACAGTGACTCGGCAGACCCGAACTCGCTGCCACTGAGGACAGGAATACAATGGATCCGCTTTCGGTTATGGTAAGTTTTGGTAGTAGGGCTTTTGTCAATAGAAACGCATCTAACACGTTCGTGCGATAGGTTTCCAGCATTTGTTCGGCCGTAAGTCTTTTTATTGGTCCAAGAATGACTTTGCCCGGGCAGAAGGTGAGGCAATTGACGGCGGGAGGCAATTGCTCGAGAAAGGTTTCGGGATGAGCAACATCGCCCTTTATCCACCGTCCATATGTGGAAGGTGATTCGGGTTCGTTTCGAGAAATAGCAAAAATTTCTTGCCCGGCTTGTCCGTCTTTTTCTACGAGGGCCCTCCCTATGCCTTTTGAGGCTCCCGCTATTACGTGTACGGTGGATGTGAGTTTGTTTTCTGTTTTCACACTAATCACATCGTAAAAGGCGTAGCGATGGATCACATTTTGGTCTGTGTTGCTTGACCTTTTGAATTCGGTAACGTATTTCAAAGGATATGAGCAGAGGTGGGAAACGAAAGGGAGCGGGCAGACCTGCGGGTGGCGGTACGTATGGAGAGGCTACGCGTCCTGTTAGAATTCCGTTGAGCCAAGTGGATCGGGTGCTTCGCTTCGTTCGCGAAAAGGAATACGCCTTACCCCTGTATGCCGCCGGAGTATCCGCAGGTTTCCCCTCGCCAGCTGATGACTATGTTGAATCCGCCCTCGACTTAAACGAGCACTTGGTGCGCGAACCTGCCGCCACCTTCTTCGTTCGTGCTCAAGGTGAGTCAATGATTGGAGCGGGCATTCATGATGGTGACCTGCTGATCGTGGATCGCAGTGCCGAGACAACAAACGGCAAAGTGGTTATTGCTTCCATCAACGGCGAATTGACCGTGAAGCGTTATCTTCACCGCAACGGCAAGGCGTGGTTGGTCCCTGAGAACCCCGCCTACAAGGCACTGCTTCTTAACGAAGGGGACGATGTCCGAATGTGGGGTGTCGTTACGAATGTGATCCATCCCCTGTGATCGCGTTGGCGGACTGCAATAATTTCTACGTATCCTGTGAAAGAGTTTTTCGACCTTCGCTGGAGGGTCGCCCCGTGATCGTTCTTTCCAACAACGATGGTTGTGCCGTTGCTCGTTCTAACGAGGCCAAGGAACTTGGGATTTCCATGGGAGTCCCGTACCATCAGGTGAAGAAGCTGTGCGAACGTAACGGTGTGACGGTTCTGTCTTCCAACTATGAGCTCTACGGCGATATGTCCCGTCGAGTCGTTTCCGTGCTCTCTCGCTTTGCTTCGGAGATGGAGGTCTATTCCATAGATGAATCATTTCTTAACTTTGACGGAGTTGAAAGCCCCCTCGATCTTTCGCGGAGAATTCGTGAGACCGTGGGACGCTGGACGGGTATTCCGATATCGATTGGCTTGGGGTCTACGAAGACTTTATCCAAGCTCGCCAATCGTCTTTCTAAAAAGGATGGAGCGGGATGCCTTGAGATCCGAGAGACAGATTTGGAGGCTCTTGCGAAAGTCGAGGTGGAGGATATCTGGGGGGTGGGGCGAAGGTTGGGCGTTCGGCTCCGTAGAATTGGTGTTCGCAATGCACTTGGTTTGGCGGAAGCACCGACCTCGGCCATTCGTTCCGTCGGCGGAGTCACTTTGGAACGCACGCAAAGGGAGCTTGGCGGTCTTCGCTGCATCGGTATGGAGGAGATGCCCCAACCAAAGAAGAACACTTGTTCTTCGCGTTCCTTTGGAAAGCCCGTGACGGAATTGGAAGATTTGGAGGAAGCCGTGGCGAATTACGCCGTCAAGGCCAGCTGCAAGGTTCGTAAGGAAGGATCGCTTGCCTCGGGTATACAGGTATTCCTCACCACCAATCGCTTCAGCGAAAATCTTCCTCAGTACGCCAATTCGCGAACCTTGGCATTCGACGAACCGACCGACGACCCTATCCGTATCGTTACTAACGCGAAGATTCTGTTACGCTCTATTTACCGCCAAGGTTTCGCCTACAAAAAGGCCGGGGTGATCCTGCTCGATCTCGTCTCAAGCAAGCGAAGCCAAGGTTTACTCTTCGAGGAACACGGCAGCGAGAACCGCAAGAGATTTGTTCGCTCGATGGAGCAAGTCGTGGCCACATACGGACCGAATGCCGGTTTTATTGGTGCACAAGGGATCAATCGCTCATGGAGTATGAAGCGAGAGAGTCGCACTCCTCGTTACACGACCAGCTGGGAGGACTTGCCTGTGGTTGGCTAGGATACTAGCGTTTGGCGAAATCGTAGCAGGCGATCTCGCTGCCGTTCCGGACCACTAGGTAGCCTCCAACCAAGGCGGGTCCATTCCAGCAACGTTCCTTGCTTAGGAGCTGATGCGAAGCGATTTCCTCAAAAGCTTCGGGCTTGGCCTCGACGATACTGAATGTTCCTGTGTTCCCAAGAATTAGCAACTTGTCCTTAGCCAAGAGAATGCGCCCATAACCGTATTTTTTTCCTCGCCACTTAAGTTCTCCCGTACTTGCGTCGAGGCAGGTGAGGGAATTCTCGCTTAAGCCGTAGAGATAGCCGTCTCTGAGGACCGGGCTGGAAAACTTTGTTTTAAGGTTCTTCGATTTCCAGATTTGTTCCGTTTCGAAACCATTTGCGGTCTTCTTGAAGCGAATGGCTTCGGCTCCCTTGCCGTAGCCTGCGGAAAGCAGGAAGAAGTCATCCGACAACTCGAGAGGTTGGACAATTTGGGCATTGATCATGAAGATTTTCCACGGATGCTCCCACAGGGTGTTTCCGGTGGTCGGATTGAGTCCTGCAAATTTGCCCTCCACCGCTGCCATCAGGTATTTTTCTCCGAGCAGGTCGAGCACCGTGGGAGAGAGGTAGACGCCCGCACCTTTCAGTTCGGAGGTCCAGCGGGCTTCGCCCGTCGTGGCGTCAAAAGCCTTGGCG
>CALBIN010000009.1 GCA_937893275.1 uncultured Opitutia bacterium
CAAGCGTTCGCGAACCTGCGTTTTGCGATAGGCCATCACCTCGTAGTTGGCCACGGTCATCGCCCAAGCCTTGAAATTAGTTCCCGGCTGGTAGTTTTCTACCTTACGGCACAAAACCAAATTTGTTAGCTGCAAAACCTCACGGGCTTGTTCGCGGTCGGCCAATCGCTTGAACAAAAAGCCGAAAAGCCGTTGCTGCACCTGAGTCAGCTCAAGAATAAATTCTTCCGAAAGCTCCATAATGGATCAATGTCATCTTAACATATACAGCGGAAATTAAAGATGGGTTACGAAAAAAACCTAAAAAAAAGCTCCGCCAACGGAAAGGCCGTGGACGAAGCATTTTTGATAAAAGATATAATTTCCGCTCAGACTTCGATCCCAGCTTTCCTAGTACAAAACGAATGACATGAGATTGAGGGAAATGTAATCCTCTTCCACGAAATTCAGTTTCGATCGTGATGGCGATGCTGGTGTTCACCCTCACGCTCCCATTCCATGCGTTCAAGTTCGAAATGATGGTCCATTCGCTGAAGTTCATGCTCCCACTCCTTTCGCTCCCGTTCTTGCTCGAAATCCATTCTTTCGAGATCAAATTCCAAGTTCCTTCTTTCGAGATCGAAATGGAGTTTCCGTAGCTCTTCATCTCCATGAAAACCTTCCTCTTCTTCGTCCCTGTCCTCGTCGAAATCCTCCTCCTCTCCGTCTTTCGTTAGGTCTTCCCAAATCTCTTCAGCTTCTTCCTCGTCGATTTTACCCAGCTCGACGGTAGCGTCCAAGCCATGCTCAACTGCTTCCCAAAGTTCCTCGTCCTCGTCAAAGTCGTCTTCATCATGATCTTCGTTTTCGCGATGACCGAACTTGTTCTTAACTGCCTCCCATTTTTGATGAGCTTCCTGGTCCGATATCTTGCCCGCAGCCAAGGCGGCCTTGATCTTCCTTCCAATCAACTTCAAATCAACTTCGTCATGATGAGCTTCCTTGTGCTCACCTTGGAGACGTACCCACTTTTCCTTCGCCGCTCGTTCTGATATCTTCCCTGACTTCACAGCTGCTTTTAGTTCCCCGACAATGGCTTCCATTTTGCTGTCGAAAACCTTATTTGCCGAAAACGAATAAGGCATGGCCAAAACACTGCAAGCAACGATATAAATTATAGTTTCTTTCATAGTTTTCATGATGATTTGTGATATAATCTAATTCCTTGAGAAATGAGGTAACCTCCAAGCTCAGTTGAAATCTGTATCAGGATTAACGGCTCGACAGGAAATTATAGGGTTTGAGTAAATCATACCTGAAGTTGCATAGTCGGCAAATCCTAATTCATTCTAGCGGGACAACCCTTTTACACTGGCTTTTATGATAAATATTTCGAAATATTCCACTCCTTTGACATCTGGCAATCAAATGCATCGTTTCCGTAAAATTCTTTCGTTGGCGTTCCTAGCCATCGCGTTGACCTGCCCCGGATTTGCAGGCAAGCCTCCCAATGTCGTATTTATTTTTGCAGACGACCTCGGTTACGGAGATCTCGGTTGCTACGGTCATCCGGTAGCTAAGACTCCGCGGATTGACCGTTTGGCGAGGGAGGGCGTGCGATTCACTCAACATTACGCCAATGGTCCAGAGTGTAGCCCCACCCGAACCGCTCTCCTGACCGGCAGATACCAGCAAAGAGCAGGCGGATTGGAATGCGCCATAGGAACGGGCAACGTGGGACGTTACGAAGAGGCAATCGAATTGGCAGAAAAACGGCAGCTCGGCTTGCCTGCGAAGCAGTCCGTACTTCCTTCGGCCCTCAAAACGGCAGGATATGCTTGCGGCGTATTCGGCAAATGGCATCTCGGTTACGAACCCCAGTTCAATCCCCTCGAGCATGGATGGGATAAGTTCTTCGGTTACATGGGCGGCAACGTCCACTACTTCAACCATCGCGAGTTGAGCGACCTACATGTGTTGTTCAAGGATCGTCTACCCGTTTATCGCAAAGGCTACATGACTCACCTGATCACGGATTCCTCGATAGATTTCATTAAGCGCAACAAGGAAAAGCCTTTCTTCCTCTTTGTCTCCCACGAGAGCCCGCATTTCCCGTTTCAAGGCCCCGGAGACGAGAGGAAAGTCGTCGACGAAACGAACTGGACAGAAGCCGATGCAAAGACCTACGTCGCCATGCTCGAGGATCTTGATAGCGAAGTAGGTCGACTCCTCAAGGCACTTGAGGAAAGCAATCTAGTTAAGGACACCTTGGTCATTTTCGTGTCAGACAATGGCGGATTTGCCAAGGCAGCCCACATGGGACCTCTGCGAGGAGCCAAGAGCAGTACTTTGGAGGGCGGCATTCGAGTACCCTTGATCGTCCGATGGCCAGGACGCATTGCGTCGGGCAAGACAAGTGATCAGGTTTGCGCGACTTTCGATCTAACTCGCTCCATCCTTAACTTGGCAGGTGCCAAGACGCCTGCCAATCTGCTGGATGGATTCGACGTCGTTGACCATGTGGCAAAACAAAAACCGAACTTCAAGCGCACTCTCTATTGGCGAGGCAAGCGCGGGGAGCGTACATGGTGGGCCGTTAGGGACGGTAACTACAAATACGTTCGTAAAACGGAAGGCACCACGGAAGAGTGGCTTTATGATCTCTCCAACGACATTGGAGAGTCAAACGACCTCAGCCAAAAGAAATCCGAACAAGTCACTCGCTTGAGGAAATTGTTGGCCGTGTGGGAAGAGAAAGTGCAGCCGGTACATTAAGCTCGGCAAGCCTTCCGTCAGGCAAAGTCACTCCGTCAGTCTCATTCGCGATGTAGTCTTGACCCTAACAAGGGGATACAGCAACTATCCATGAAAGATGTCCGACAAGTACGATAAACTGGAAAAGCTAAACAAACTTCGAGATCAAGGTATTGTCACCGAAGAAGAATTCCAGCTGGAGAAAAACAATATTTTGTCGGATGGGAGCGAAGTCAAACCTGTCCGGAATGGCCCGACTCCATATTGGGGATTGGAAGAAAACGTATTCTGCATGCTCATACATCTGAGCCAATTGGCCAATTTCGTAGTTCCTTTTTCAGGCGTAATTCTTCCCATCGTGATGTGGGCTACCGAAAAAGAGAATTCCGCCAAAGTCGACGCCCATGGAAGGATCGTTTTCAATTGGTTGATATCCAGCACTATCTATTTCATCTGCTCCGCAATTCTCGTTCTTCTGGGAATCGGGATTCTCATGCTTATAGCCTTGGGGATTGCCAGCGTAATCTTCACAATCCTTGGCGGGATCAAAGCGAATGAAGGAAAAATATGGAAATACCCGATGTCGATTAGGTTCTTTTCCACTTCGACACCGTAAGCAATCGGTTGAAAAAGATAAAACACCTTGGCTCATGATCATGGGTGCGCGCTTTCCTTGCTTATTGCTTCTAATCGCGGTGGCAAAACTCTCCTTCGTTGATAAAAGACTTTTGGCAAAGCCAACTGGTAAACCGGACGTGCTGTTCATCGTGGTGGACGACATGAACGATTGGATTTCACTACTCGATCCAAAGGCTCCGATCAAAACCCCGAATCTCGAGCGTTTGGCACATCGAGGCATGCTTTTTCGTAAAGCTTATTGCATCTCGGCTGCATGCAACCCTTCGCGAGCTGCAACCATGACGGGCTTGCGCCCCTCGACCACGGGAGTCTATGGCAACAAAAGCGATTGGCGAAAAGCCATAGGCAAGCGCAAGACCATCATGCAACGGTTTATGGAGTCGGGCTATGAGGTGCGGGGTGCAGGGAAAATCTTTCATCATCACTTGAACGGCGCCTTCCACGACAATGAATCGTTTCATGACTTTCAACACATGAGGCCTCAACTTTATCCGCCGAAAAAACTTAATCAGGCACCGCGCTACGGATCTCGCAACACGGATTGGGGTGCATGGCCAAAGCGGGTGGAGGACTCGATCGACTACCACACTGCCAACTATTGCATAAAGGCCCTGCAGGAGAGAAAGAAGGATAAACCGCAGTTCTTGGCCTGTGGAATATTCAAGCCGCACTCCCCGTTCTTCGCACCTGCCGACCACCATGAACCATACAAAGAAATCCCACTTCCCTTGCACAAGAAAAATGACTGGAACGACCTACCGAAAGGAGCTGTCAGCCTGCTGCGAAGTAAGAAATGGTTTTGGCAAGGTATGATGCAGGTCGAAAGCCGCAGAGCGGACTCTTATCGGAACTTCATTCGATCTTATGCAGCCTGCGCCTCGTTCGCCGATGCTCAAATAGGCCGAGTACTCGATGCCCTCGACAATTGTCCCCGCGGAAAAGATACCGTCGTCGTCTTATGGTCTGACCATGGCTTTCATCTCGGAGAAAAAAACCACATCGAAAAATTTGCCCTATGGGAAAAAAGTAACCATGTGCCGTTAATAGTTTTAGCTCCGGGAACAACCAAACCAAACTCAGTGTGCGAACAACCCGTCGACCTGACTGTCCTCTACCCTACCTTGCTCGAACTGTCTGGTCTGCCCGCGGACAAGAAAGCCGACGGAGTCAGTGTTGTTCCCCTTTTGCGAAACCCGAAAGCAAAGTGGGAACGCCCCGCGATAATGACTTATCAAAGAGGCAACCATGCGATCCGAAGCCAACGCTGGCGATACATACGCTACGCCGACGGAAGCGAAGAACTATACGACCACGAGTCAGACCCCAACGAATGGAGTAATCTGGCAGACGATCCACACCAAAAGGAAGTCGTAGCGAAACATCGGAAGTGGCTGCCCAAAAAGGAGGCCAGTCCGGTCCCCGACCTAAAGAAGTGATCCTGATCAGGCCAGTTCGCGTATCCTGAGTCCCTTGAACTCGATCGGGGAACGCCTTTGGGACAAGACCTGCGGAGGAGAGGGACCCAACAAGTATAAGGGCAAAACACTCCTGTTCATGGCAACAACCTATCGCTCGAGTTCTCCATTCACTAGTCAAAACAAGTAGCGAAACAAGAAAGTGGCTCGACTTCCCACCTCTCTCCATGATTGGAGTATAAAACTACTTCCCTCTGAAAACCTCATGAAAAAACTTCTTTTCGGCGCCTTGACGCTGCTTGCTGTGCCAGCACTTTCAGCCAAGCCCAACGTGTTGTTCATCGCGATCGACGACCTGAACGACTGGATCGGCGCCTTGGGCGGTCATCCTCAAGCCAAGACACCAAATTTGGACCGCTTGGCCAAGGAAGCGACCCTCTTCACACGCGCCTATTGCGCAGCTCCGGCTTGCAATCCATCAAGAGCCGCGCTGATGACAGGTATCCTGCCTTCCACCAGCGGAGTGTACCACAACCCGCAACCATGGAGGAAGGCGATGCCCAACGCCGTCACCTTGCCCCAACATTTCACGAAACACGGCTATTGGTCGGCGGGAGCAGGCAAGATTTACCATGGAAATTACCCGGATCCAGCCTCCTGGGAAACCTATTTCCCCGACCAAAAGAAAAACAAGCCGCTCGATCCCCTGCCCGGGAAACGCCCCGTCAACGGCATACCGAAAACAGCTCACTTTGACTGGGGTCCATTAAACGATTCTCCTAGCGCCATGGGAGACTACAAGGTGGCTGACTGGATAATCGGCCAACTCGGGAAGAAACATAAGAAACCTTTTTTCCTCGCCTGCGGCATCTACAGACCGCACCTGCCATGGTACGCGCCGCAAAAGTATTTCGACCTCTTCGACAAGGACGCCATTGTCCTGCCGAAGGTGCTTGAAGATGACCTCGAAGACCTTCCGTCCGCAGGTGTTAGAATCGCAAAGCCGGAAGGCGACCACGCCAAGGTAACCAAGCACGACCAATGGAAGAAAGCGGTCCATGGCTATTTGGCTTCCGTGGCATTCGCCGACGAACAAGTCGGTCGCGTGCTCGACGCCCTCAGGAAAAGTCCGCGGGCAAAGGACACCATCGTGGTGCTCTGGACCGATCATGGTTGGCACCTCGGCGAAAAAAAGCATTGGCGAAAATTCACCCTGTGGGAAGAAGCAACCCGCACGCCCCTTATGATCCACGTACCCGAAAAGTTGGCCAAGAGTCTCCCCGGTGGCACCAAGCCCGGCACTCGCATCGAAGTCCCCGTCGGGCTCATCGACCTTTACCCCACCTTAGTCGACATCTGCGGATTGGGAGAAAACAAGGCCCTCGAAGGGCATAGCCTAGTGCCGTTACTGAAGAATCCGAAGGTGAATTGGGAGCGTCCCGCCCTCACCACGCATGGCCGAAACAATCACGCCCTGCGTACGCCGCGCTGGCGCTACATTCGCTATGGGAATGGAGGAGAGGAGCTCTACGACCATGACGCAGATCCCAACGAGTGGACGAACTTGGCCGGCAAAGCCGAACACACAGCCCTCAAAAAGGAACTGGCCAAATGGTTCCCCAAAAAGAACGCTGAACCAGCGGCTTACGACAAAAAGAAAAAAGCACCTAAAAAGAAGTGACTGTACGCAAAACTCGCTCGAGCTTCGCCAGCCAATAATATCATTCTCAATCGATCACCCAAACAATACGTTGAATCTCATGAAAAACATCCTCTCCATCGCCTTCACGGGCGCCTTGCTCGCCGCCCCAGCCCTAACCCACGCCAAGAACGACAAGAAACCAGGGTCCTCGCTCGAAGGTTACCGCTTCGAGTTTCCCTGCAAAGGAAAGATGCCGGCCAAACCCAAGAAAGGGGCAGGTTGCCAGTCCGCCTTGGTCAAGGGAGACCCCTTCAAGACAGACAACTTCAAGAAAGTCGTCAACTTCGGGGGCGAAACGGGCAAAACTTACAAGGTTACGCTGCGCTTTCGCGGAGTGGTCGAGCCGATGATGTACAAAAACGGCAAAATGGACGGTGACCACTTTTATATTGGAGGTGAGCCGAACAACGGCACCTACAACATATACAAAATCGACGTCGCGTCACCCAAGTCGCACTACTTCCTTAATCGTCAAGACCGGGTCGGACACCGGATTTTCACCATCGATTATACCAAGACGATCGAAATTGAGGGAGGATCCCAGATCACCCTCAGCGGGGATGGACAAAACGGAAAATTGATCTCAAACTTCGCCCTGCACGTCGTGCCCGAAATAGCCCCCGCGCCCAAGCCCTACCACGGCCAGTTCATCCAGATCGACGTCGTTAAGGTGGAAGAAACGAAATAAACGAGAAGCCCAGTTCGGGCAGCAGGTTCATCAAATGATGGAGCTACCCTGCCGAGCACTTGGGCTTGCCGTGAACCTCTGGTCATCTATGATAGAACCATGAATATATTTCTGAAATACTCAGTTCTTGCATCTTATCTCATCTTGGCTGCCTGTGGTGATGAACACCATCATGACCATGAAGGACATGATCATGGCGGGCACGCCCACGAAGCTCCCCATGGAGGAGCATTAGTTCTATTGGGTGAGCATGGAACCGGTTTCCATCTCGAAATAATTCTGAGCAAAGAAGGAATGCTCGACCTGTACGTTCTGGATGGTGAAGTGGAACATTTCGTAAGAATTGCACAAGAAGAATTAGCTCTGCAGGTAACGACCAAGGATTCGGAAAGCCAAAGCATCAGTATGACGGCAGTGGAAGACGCGACCACGGGCGAATCCACGGGTAACACTTCTCACTTTCAAGCTCGGACGGAAATGAAAGGCGTCGAGAGCTTCGATGCCGTCCTGTCATCAGTCACAATAAAAGGTATAGTTTTCGAAAAGGTTTCATTTAGCTACCCCCAAGGAAACGAATGAATCCTCTAAGAATTGACTAGGAAGCGACTCCTTTTAATCGAATCTTTTATGACCATACAAGCAAAGCGAGACCAGCTTGTTGAGGAACTAATGCCGTTCGAAGACCACTTCGAGCGTTTTGCCTATGTCATAGATCGGGCGAAATCTCATCCACCTCTCTCCGATGAATACAAAATTGATACGTTTTTAATCAAGGGGTGCATATCTCAACTGTGGATTTTCCCTCGGTTCGAAGATAGGAAATGCCATTTCCAAGCGGATTCCGACGCAGCAATCACAAAAGGTACGGCAACCATGCTCTGCGAACTTTATAGCAACGAGTCACCGAAAGACATAATCGACCTCGAACCCGATTTCCTGGCCGATGTCGGTATAACACAGCACTTGTCCCCCAATCGGCGAAACGGTCTGACCAGTGTTCGCCAAAAGATAAAAGCATACGCCGAGCTTTGTCTGCAAAACAAATAGTCTATCGGTAAAAGCGAGACCTTGCAGTCCATCAAATACGACCATAAGACTTACAAAATGAAAATCTCCCTATTAGCTCTATCTTGCTTTTTTGCCGTCTCTCTATTTGCAGAGAAAAAGGACCTTCACTCCGCACTCGAACCCGTACCGCGCCAGGGTGGTTGGATGAAAAGGCACGAGTCTTTTAACAAACGAGTGGCCCAAGGAAAGGTTGATCTAGTACTCATCGGCGACTCCATCACGCAAGGTTGGGAAGGCCGTGGGAAAAAAGTCTGGAAAACACACTATGGCAAACGCAACGCGGTAAACCTAGGTATTGGCGGCGATCGTACCCAGCATGTCATCTGGCGTTTAGACAATGGCAACTTGAAAGGAATTGCTCCAAAGGCAGCAGTGGTGATGATCGGCACCAACAACGCGGGAAGCAATAAGCCCAAGGAAATCGCGGACGGAGTCGCCGCCATCACCAAACAACTGCAAACGAAACTCCCCAAGACACAGGTATTACTCCTAGCCATTTTCCCACGGGGCGCCAACAAGGACGATGGTCGACGCAAGGTAAACGAGAAGGCCAATGCCATTTTCAAGAAACTGGCAGACGGGAAACAAGTCCACTATCTCGACATCGGACCAAAGTTTCTTGAAAAGGACGGAACACTTACTCGAGAAATTATGCCCGACCTGCTTCACCTGAGTGAAAAGGGATATACTATCTGGGCGGAATCGATTGAAGAGAAGCTTGTGAGTATGATGGGCGAATGAAAGCGACTTCCCTTTCGACGATCCTTCACCTCCTGAGCCTCACCGTATTCGGACAGGAAATAAAATCACCTCCGCCCTCTATTAATTGGGCGGTACAGGATCTAGTGGTAATCGGAGAAATTAAAAAAATACGGAGTAAACCTATTGTTGGAGTGAAACCGACAATCTTTAGTTACAACTTGGAGATAAAGGTCGAGGAACTCTTAAAAGGAGAACTGACCAAGAACAAAGTTCAGCAAGCTCCACGAAACCCAAAGCCCTTGAATATTGTCATCGCACCAAAGGCAATTGAAGGAAAGGAAGGGGAAGACGCAGGCAAACTCATTCAGATCCGATACAGTGTGAGGCAAAAGCAAGAGCCCGTGTTTCCGGAAGACCTAAATCAGACGAGGAGTTTCGTCGCATTAGCGAAAGAGGGAACTGCTTTCCGGTTTCTGGGATGGGAACCGATCAGTGATGCTAGAGAAAAAGAAGTCAGGTTCGAATGTACCTTGCCTTATGGATGGATGGCTCGCGAAGGAAAAATTCTTTCGCCGTGGGCAGAATTGCAATGCAAATGGCCTAAGAAGGTCGTGCCTAAAGAAGATTCCTTCTCTTGTAGCAAGACTGGTCGACCGTCGTTTGATTGGAACGAAAAAGCAACTATGTCGGTTGCCAAGGTACCTTCGGTTTTCGTGACTAATCTCAATAGGGATGGGGATGGAGAAATACGCCTAACTATTTCAAACTTCACCAACGAACCTTTAACAATTCCCGCACTTCGAAGGACGGATAAACGAATCCTCTGGAAGGAAAGCCTCGTTGTGATTATAAAAGGAAAGGCTTTCAGGTTGCCTGGATCGAAGGGAATTCCCTATCCGACGGGAGCCACGGAACTAAAACCCAATGAAGAAATTTCATTCGTGGTTAACCCATTGGCAATTCGAGATGCAAGTTGGCCAAAATCCAACACTTCCTCAAGTGCCGAAAGAATCTACTTCCAATTTTGCTTGGGCCATCACTCACAGAAAGTCCCCTTTTACTATTACAGGGCCCATCACGACGAAATTCGCCGAAAAATACTTGCCGGTCAACCTTTGAGACCTTTGTTTCTGGGGGATTGAGCAGTAAGATCCCGACCTTCGAAATCGAGTGTGACCATATGTTTTAGACTAGGAGTCCAGTTAATCCACGCGTCCTTGGCCCAGGAGGCTATCGTTTCCGCGACTACTGGAGGATGGGACTTCTCCTGGAAATACTAATCCTCGCTTTGGGAACGCCCCTGATCATGCATTTCTGGCCCCTCGGTTGAGATAACAAAAGGCAACCGCTGTTCTGCAGGTTTTATTTCGCCACCGATCTATACAGGAACGGGCGGCGGAACATGCCGCCGAAGTGGTGTTCACACTTGCAAACCAGAGCAAGAACGTTCTTACCCGACTTGAGCTTGCCCGTTAGATCGACGTCCCACTCGAAGCGATAATCATTCAGCCACCACATCTTCCCCTGCTTGCGGACAGCCACTTCCTTGCCATTGAGGTAGAGACGGCATTCATTGAACAGTCCGGGGAAGCGAAGATGCATCTTCCCGACAGTCTGCTCGGGCTTTAAGTCGAGATCAGTTCGGTACCAGAGGTCGCCGACGTAGCTTTGGTAGTCAGGATGAAGGATACCTTGTGCCTGGGCGTAGAGATCAACCCGAAGCCTCTCCCACTCATTGGGATAATCCTTGCGTTCAGCGGGCGTGAGCTTCGTATGGTTCGCCTTCCAAAAAGTCAGATCGACGGGTTTCGAGGCGAAACCACGAGCGAGACCCTTGTGATCGTCGTCACGGCGGAAGTCCCACTCAAGGGGTAGCTTGGCGACAAGCTTGCCCTTTTCGCCATTGGTAAATGGAAGCAGTTCTTCATACTGCCGCACTTCACCGGGCCACCATGCATGACCTCGATGTTCCACCTTGTAGTTCCGATAGGTGGTGAAGATGCCGTTCATGTCGGTCAGTTTCTCCCGAACGGCGAGAGCCTTTTTGCCCGCGGCAACGGCACCTGCATAGTCACATTCCGTAGCGGCGGCACGAACCATCGAGAGATATCCCGCGGTGATTTCATAGCTATACCGCATGAAGCGTATGCGGTCGAGGTACAGCTTTTCATTACGCGTCAGCACCCTCCCTGGAACCTTTAGGCCGTTGATGATCTGCTCAGCTTCGAGCAGGTTGGTTTTGAGGACAGCCAATACCTTCGCAGTGTAAATAGAAGGAGCTACGAAATACTCGTGCTCGGTACAGATAGTCTCAGCCCAAGCTTTGAATATGGTAGACCAATAGGCCCTCATGGGTTTCTCTGCAGGCCCGAAGAACTTGGAGTAGAAATCGTCCAACAAAACATCGACGCCCTCATCCGGATTCCACAGCAGGCGAGACCTTAGGTACAAGTTGATGAAGGTTGTCGCGATGGCGTTTCGACTCTCGGTATTCACGCCAAGAATACCAGCCTTGCGATAGTGTTGCACGTCTTGGGCGAATGATTGATGAGAGGGATTTGGAATGTCGCGCCAGACTAGCATTCCTTGGTCGTAATCATAGATACAGAGACGTCCCTGCATGACC
>CALBIN010000010.1 GCA_937893275.1 uncultured Opitutia bacterium
CCTTCCAAAACAATCCGCCCCTAAAGCTCAACTATTTGAAACGCCTCAGGTGCGGAAGGCTTGAGCTATTATTTGTAGAACCTGAGTAAAGAGCTGTTCCTGTACTGGGCTAGAGCGAATCGGCGTATCTAGGTCGATGACGCCAAGACACTGACCGCTACGAGATTGTACGGTTGACTAAATGGAACTGTCAGAGTCACTGGTGTAGGTCTTTCGGAAGGAATCAAGAGACTGTTCGTACTTTAAGTCCGGTATGATCCAGAGGTTGCGAAAAGAAACGCCCGTTCCCTTGTGGTCTTGAATCATAAGAGGCCGTTTGCCGTGTTTTTTATAGGGTCCGCCAACCTCGCCATAAACCCAGGCGTCGTCGTGAATCAGTATTCCGTTGTGAAAGACCGTGACCCGCATCGGTTCCTCAACAGTTCCCTTGTCGGAGAAAACGGGAGCCTTCATAAGGATGTCGTATGCTTGCCATTCGCCGGGTTTTCGCGAGGCGTTAACCCGGGGCGGATGTTGTCCGTAAATCGAGCCGCAGGTTCCATCTGCAAAGGTCGGGTTTTGAAAACTGTTCACGACTTGGAGTTCGTATCCAGACATCAGAAAGATTCCCGAATTTCCATATAGCTGGCCTTTCCACTCCGGATTGTCCGAAGGATCGAAGCGGAATTCCAAATGAATGCGGGCATCTCCGTAGGATTGCTTGGTCAGGTTGTTTCCCTTGCCGCGGGGCATGATGCCCTTCTCGTCGAATTTCCAATCCACATTGGTCCATTGGGATGCATCCAAAGCGGTTGCGTTCTTGGGCGCGGGCAAGGTGTATTTCTCTAAAGGTAAGGGCATGACGACAGGTGGGGTGGGTCGTGCCTTGTCGTTTCGATGCCAGCTTGAACCTGCGAGCGACCAACCGACGTTCCTGCTGGTTCGGGGTTCTTTTGCAGGCCGGAGGCTGTTTAAGGTGTAATAGATGGTCGAGTAATCGAGGAGTTTTGCCTCGGTGTTCTTTTGTTCGGCAAATTCGATTGCATAGACTTTTCCAGGTTGTAACGGAACGTCGAAAGTTACGGTTTTGCGATCCTTGGAGAGTTGATAGTTTTTTATCTTCAATTCCTTTGGGTCAATGGGTGGGGAACCGTAGGTACTGTAATAATGATAGCTCCAACTGGTAATCTTGGGGGTTGTTTTCCGGCCAATTCGCTGGGTGAACTTCACCTCGAAACCGGTCTTGGTCAAACTTGCCGAGTGAATGGCAAAGGGAGTGGTTTTCCCGTCCCATTCGACGTATTGTATCGCAGTCCTCTTTCCGCCCTTGCTGAACCACCCTCTCCCGACTTGGGCGGACCAGAGTCGACATTTGCCATCGAAGGACATTTTTACGGGGCCGGAATCCAGTCCACGCAGGAAATCGACGCACCAACCTTGGTATTCTCCATTCACTTTCTCAACCCCGGATCGGAAGTAGTTGGATTGACGTTGGTCGCCAATGAACATTTGTCCTTCGAAGGGGCCGAATTTTCCTTCCGTGGTATCCCAAATGGGACTGCCCGGGGAATTGGCGATCGTTTCGCGGATCAACCAGACCGCCGGAGGGGTACGGATTTTTTCGAAGTCTTTGGCGGAGAGGGAAAGCACTTTGTCCTTACTGAAATCGGGACGAGCGGGGAGTGAGGCGGGATGTCCGTAGAAATTTCCCTCACGTACGTGGTAGAGGGCGCAATCCGCGACCCAGTCACCCTGGTTGTCCGTTATGAAAAGCTCGTCCTGAGGGCTCATGCCGATTCCGCAGGGTGAGCGAAAGCCACTGGCAAGTGGTTGGAAATGCCCTTTTCTGTCGGACCGGTAGACCCATCCTCGCCAAGGGGCGTTATAGGACATGTTTCCACCACCTTTCCCAAATGGTTTTCCGTCCGGCACGGTAAATTCTCCGCGTGCCGCTAGGTTAAGGGAGGCATATTTTCGGCCTAAAGAATCAACCACCGGGCCGTAGTGATATTCGTGATACTCCCCGGAAATTCCAAACGCATCGCTTATGCACTCGTAACGGTCGCATACGCCATCCTTGTTCAGGTCAACCAAACGGGTAAGTTCAGGTTTCTGGGCAACGTAATAGACTTCCTCCTTTGGATCGTAATGGATGCCATTGGGCTCCATTAGGTTTTCAGCAAACTTTGTCCATGTCTCTCCCTTCCGTTCCCAGACCTCGCCTTCCCATGTGCAAATTGCAAGGGTGCCGTCTGGTTTGTGACATAATCCAAGTACGGAAACCGAACCGCGGGGAAGGGGGATGGATTGAATCTTATATCCGTCGGGAATTTGAGCATTTAAAATCGAGAAACCGAAGGAAAAAAGGAGAATGGGAAATCTTTTCATATATTGTTTTATAACTAAATCAGAAAGAGAGTTTGTAAGAATTTTCACCTTCGGGGCTGACCCTAAAGCTCTTTGGCGTCCCATCCACGAGAGTTGCAATTTTCACGGAATCCCCCTCGGTTTCATAATGTAACAGATTGAACCGCTTACCTTCCAATACCGTCTTTGCGATATTTTGTAATTCCTTCCCTTTTACTTCGGACTGTTTTTGACTTCGGCTGTCAAGGGACGGGGTTTGGTTGACAAAAGCGGACTCCCAACCCTTGACTATCTTTCCGCTGGTCGAATCGTAAGCCAGAAGAACCTTGTTTGGCAAAAGCAACAACAGGGTTCTGGGAGGCAAGCCTTCTATCCATTTGCGAATCACTTTTGCACTTTCGCCGGAGTGAACGACTTTGGGAACGCTGCCCTCCAAACTTTTGCCGGTTAGCATCCAATGTCCGCCGTTAAGTTTTTGTAACCTGACCCCGAATCTCATCGAATGCGCAGTCGGTTCCTCGTGCAGAATTTCCAAGTCGTGGGTTCCGGAAGACAATTCGAATTCTTTGTCAAAGTGAGTGTTTTTTGGCTTCTTGTAATTGCTGTAATGAACTTCCTTTCCATTTACCCAAATTGAAGTTCGCCCTTTGCCGTTAATATTCAACCGGTACTTGCCAGCTGATTTCATCAACAGTTTGGACTGACCGCGCAGAACCCCGTCGAACATCCTTTCCACATAGTAAAAGTTCTCGGGTAATTTCTTTTGGGAGGTTGATTCAATGGAATCAAAAAGGTCAGGGTGCAGTCTTTTGCCTTTGAAATGGTCTCTGGGGTAGGTGGAGCGTAGAGTCTCTCGGTTACCCTCTTGTTTGCCTACAATGAAGTCCGTAAGAGAACGGAGATCTTTTTCTGGATAGACTAATTCATAGGCTATCATTTCAGTCCCGGTTATTCCCTTGGCGATGCTTCGATAGATCGCATCGTAAGAATCTCCGTTTTTCCAATACGAATCAATCAAGCTTGGCCCGATTCCTCCATCCAGATTGACCCCGTGACAATTGAAGCACAGTTGCTTGTAAATAACCCCTCCACGTTCGATCTCGGAGAAAGCGGGCGTGGTCAGAGCGAGCAGGAAAGAAAGCAAAGAAGGTTTGAATGCTTGCATGGGCGAAGGGTGGAGATAATAGGTTCTAGGTGGGTGGAATTAAAGGATTGAGAGGATGGGATTCCAAGAGTGCTGCAACAACCTCAATACTATTTGCTGTTTGGATAATGTCGAACCTGGAGTGGGATCGTTGGCTTTGTCTCTTTTTGAGTTTATCTTCAGTCGGTTGCGGGAAAAAAGTGCATCCAGGTGGTTGTATGATCATGTCTGGTTCCGTTTCTTTCCCTTGTGCAAAAGCGGGCGATCAAATCCATTTCTTCGGCCTTTTGCATGCCCTCTTCGGGACCAAGGATCATCAAGGCGGTCGCAAGGGCATCGGCGTCGCGGGCGGTTGGAGCGAGGACGTTGACTGCAACGAGATTATGCTCGATCGGTCGACCGGTTCTTGGATCGATCAGGTGGGAAGCAGGTTTGACCGAATCAGGGTTTGGCTTCGTTTGCCGGTAGGTTCCGGAGGTGGCAACGGAATAGTCGAGAAGGTTGACTGTGGACAATCCGTTCGATTTGCCTTCGGACCCATCCTCCAAGCCAATGGCCCATCCTTCCCCGGACTTTCCCTTCCCGCAGGCTCTGATCTCCCCTCCGATTTCGACGAGGTAATTGCTCAGCTCCCTGCGATCGAGCACTTCGCAAACCTGGTCTATTATGTCTCCCTTGGCCGAAGCCGAGAGATCGATTTGGAGTGCGGGATGTTTCTTGCGAACCATGAAGCCGTTGAGGAGTTCTAGTTGATTCATCCCTGTAACCTGCATGGTTTCGTCGATCTCCTTTTGCTGCGGAATGCTCAACCTGTTTGTCGAAACCGGACCGAATCCCCAGAGGTTGACGAGCGGGGCAATTGTGGGATCGAAAGCACCGCTGGTTTGTTCGTATGTCCACTTTGCGTGCGTGAGCAATTCATGGAGGAGCGGAGAAATGGAAACAGGCTCGGAAGAAAGAGTGGCGTTTAGTTGGTAAAGTTCGGCATCGGGGCGCCAGTGGGAAAGGATTCGTTCGGCTCCTTCAATCTTTGCCGCAAGGTCAGTTCGAAGTTTGCTCTCATCGATGGGTTGGTAACTCAAAACCTTTACGGTCCAAGTCGTGCCGAGCGCCTTCCCCGTCAGGCTGTACGGTTTCAATGTCCGTTCAGAATCGTCTTGGCACCCAAGGAGCAGTGCGAAGGCAAGAATCAAAAGGGAGCGCGTCATTTTTCGTCAAAAGAAAAAATAAAGAAGCAAGGTCAACCCGAGGAGGGTAAAGCTCAGGTAATCTCTTTTGTTCCACCCATCTCCTCCTTTTTTGAATTCGAAAAGCTTGAGAACCGCTCCAGTCGGACATCCATAACGGCAATAAGCCATGGGGACAAAGGCGGATGCGATCAGGCTCACCAGTGCGATGGCAATGGTAATTCCTCCTGCAACCTCCCAGACATAGGCATCAAATGGTTCGAGGATGGCCACAGTGTGAGTGGCACCGGTAAAGGCCAGAAACACAACCAAGGCAAGTAAGCCGGCCGGTAGGAGTTGAAGGACACTATCCAACTTTTTCGGCAAGCGAAGGGGTGTCTTTTTCAGCTTTCTCATCCATTGCTGGGCGGCTCCATGGGGACAGAGTTGATGGCAGTAGAAGGCCTTTCCAGTAGCCATCGGTACGAGCAATGCAGCGAGACTGAGTAAGGCGAGGATGGGAGCCCGTTCCCAGGGTACGCCACTTTGAGCCCACCCCGCAAAAAGAGCTTGAGAGAGTATGTCTCCATTGACCAACCCCAGATAGCAGACCAGTAAAACTTGCAGTGAAATGCGAAAGAATTTGGTTTTGCCCCGTTTCGTGAAGGCAACGAAACCAGCCAGTAAAATGACGGAAAGTGAACCATAATCCCTGGCTTTCCACATAAGAAGAGGCTTTTTGGCTTCGAGGGATCGAAGTCTTTCTTGTTCCAAACTCGAGGCGGTTTTGACTATGCCTTTGGCCATGGCCATGCTCGTCATGGTGGCTCCGGAAACCCCTTCGACCTCTTCTTCGGTCAGGTTCATGTCGGCAAGCTTGGGAATGGATCTGCCAGTAAAAAGAGACGCGAAGTAGGCATCGTCATTGGGGTAGTCCGCATACGGCTGGTTCTCGAAACTCGACCGGATCGCCATTGCCTTCAAGGTTCCGTTTGTTTCGAGAATGAGGAGGCTGTCGACGGGGCCCTGGTAGCCAATGATCTGATCGGCATGGGGTGAGCTTCTGCCCACTTGTCCGAGCTTAGACCCATTGGCATCCAAAATATCCAAGAGGGAAGGGTGGGTAGCCGAGGGGATCAATTCGGAAGCGGATGGGAAATGATCGGCGACTTCTTCGATCCGAATGGGGTTGGGAAACCGGCTTGCCTGCTTTTCCCCACCGAAGCGCATCGATATGGCATCGACAATGGCCATGCTGGTTAAGGTCGCGCCGGAGACGGCTTCGACATTATTGAGGTGGGAGAGTTCTTTTCGGGTCTTTCCTACGAACTGTTTGAAGAAATCAGGTTCTTCGAGTATGGCATCCACATGGTCAAGGGTATCGCCACTTGAACGGATGGAAACCGAGGACACTTTTTGAGTCCCGTCCCAAATAACTAGGAGGTTGGTCGACCCCG
Source organism: uncultured Opitutia bacterium (assembly GCA_937893275.1). Lineage (GTDB taxonomy): Bacteria > Verrucomicrobiota > Verrucomicrobiia > Opitutales > Seribacteraceae. The sequence goes on from CALBIN010000010.1 coordinate 6,114, forward strand.
AGAACCCGATCGCGGAGTCCCCGGCGGGCGAAGTTTGGGTAACCAATCCCAATGATTTTTCATTTGAGTCCCGTGCTTGAAGTTCGGACGGTTTGTCCGAGCCGGCTTGTAGAGATGAAGCCTGGGGCAGGATTTTCCTGACTTCCTCCAGACCGATCGGTTGACCCTTTTCCTTTAAATCGGCCAAGAAATCCTGATGGGATTGATGAATCAAACCCACGATGAGCACGAGGGAGGTGAAACGGCAAAAGTGACGGATGCGTCTCACCTATGCCAGACTTGCGG
>CALBIN010000011.1 GCA_937893275.1 uncultured Opitutia bacterium
GAGCTCCTTATCCACGGCAAGTCCGAAACCTCGGGCATTTCGATCCTGCCCAAGAACAACGAGAAATCGCATCCGTATCAGGGCACACTGTCCGAAGCATTCGACCTGATCAGGGAAAGGGAAGACCTTACGCCCGAGCAAAAGGAACGTTCCATGTCCGAGCTCCTTATCCACGGCAAGTCCGAAACCTCGGGCATTTCGATCCTGCCCAAGAGCAACGAGCAATGAACTTGAAAACAATAGCCGTATTTTTCTACGTCTCGTCGATGGGTACGCTCCCGTTGTCCAGTGCGGATGATGGAGCCCATATGCTTCGTCAAGAAGTTCGAGCAATGTTGGAGCGAAAGGAGGCGGTCAGGCAAGAACTTCTCTCCATCCAATCCACCTTGGCCCGAGTGAACGATCAATTGAACCGTGAAAAAGAAAGGTTTTCCACGGGCTTGGGAATCTTTCCTCCCGCACCTCAACCCAAGATCATTCCTCCCGCACCCCCCGAAATCAAGGAGGCCGAGCCCGCCGAAAACCCTTCAACAACGGAAGAGTTCGAGCGTGAACGGCAAGCCTTGGAAGCTAAGCTTGACGAGATTATCCGGGCAAACCAAAGACCCTCCCCGGCTATGATGCCCGCTCCACCTCCGGTTCCGACCCATCCCGCCATTTCCGGGCCCGTTCCTGTCCGGCAATCCATCGGAGGGCCCGGGGGTTACTTCGTGTCTTCGCTTGGCCTGGTCTATTCGTCCGGATTCGATTGGACCTCAATCGTCGTCGGTTCGAGCTTCGAGGTCGAGGAAAGCTTGGGGGGCGGAGCCAGCCTGCGGACAGGGTGGGCATGGGACAACTATTTCGCTGACATTCATTTTACCTACGCCCGGAGTGATCTGGAGTCGATCGACCTCCAATCGATTGATTCGGGCAGGTTCAATCCGAGCTTTTCCGGGGATACCGAGTTCTTCGGTTTTCACCTCACGGGTGGAAGAAAGCTCGATCTGCTTGACGATCTCAAACTCCCCATCGGATTCGGGGTGGGCGGGGGCAGGCAGGAAATTTCCATGATGATTGGGGGCGTCCCGTATTCGGAGAACGATTTCGTACTGACCTATCATCTCTTTGCCGGTCTCGAATATTTTGCGACCGAACACTTGCTCTTCGGGATGCACTACCGCTTGGTCAACCTTGGGGAGCTGACATCCTTTTCCGGTCGTGCCCTCCAGATGCTCGAGTTCTCCTGCGGTTACCAGTACTAGCCTGTCCCCGCGTTCCTCCTTGTCATCGCGAGGGCGTCAACCGCTACATCGCAAAACCCAAAGCGAGGTCCTGCTAGGTGACGTTTCGGGATGTGTGCACGCAGATTGGAGATGGGTGCGCGGCCGCCGGCAAGGCCTTGAAAGACGAAAAGAATCGACTCTTTGAGAAGGCAGGCGTTTCTGCCCGCAATCCATTTTCCAAGAGTGATGCCACTCAGCATAAGAACT
>CALBIN010000012.1 GCA_937893275.1 uncultured Opitutia bacterium
GAAAGTAAAGTCTGCCATGATTTACCCAAGCGTAATCATGTTTGTCGCGGTTGTCATCGTCACCTTGTTAATGATGGTTGTGGTTCCCCAGTTTGAAGCTATTTTCCAACAAATGCTTCGAGGGGCGCCTTTGCCCGGACCGACTCAGGTCGTGATTAATATCAGCGAACTTTTTTCGGGACACCCAATACTCGTTTTGGGCGGGATGGGAGGCACGGTTCTTGGTCTGTTCATGTTCAAGCAAACAAAAAAAGGTTCTCGTGTATTCGACTGGTTGGGGCTTCACGTGCCTGCGATTAGAGATGTGATCAGTAAATCGAATATTTCGAGAATCACTCGTACCTTCGGTACTTTGCTAAGTAGCGGCGTACCTATTCTGCAAGCCTTGCAAATTACCAGAGATACACTCAACAACTCCTATTTTGCCGAGGCCATCAACAATATCCACGATTCAGTTCGAGATGGGGAGGCTATGGCTACCCAGATGGATAGGGAAGACGTTTTTCCCACGATGGTTTCCAGTATGGTTGAAATTGGTGAAGAAACAGGAGAGCTCCCCGCTATGCTCACTCGTATTGCAGATAACTACGACGAGGACGTGGACAATGCGGTGGCTGGTATGGTTTCCCTCATCGAGCCTGTGATGATCGTCTTTCTTGCCGTCGTGGTGGGTTTTATCGTGATCGCTCTTTTTCTGCCGATAGTCAAGATCATCGAGACAATCGGTAAGTAGGTTTCTTCTTCCATGCGGGCAAAGCCTTCTCCCCTCGGGAGGGCATTGCTTAAGATATTGAAGGGGGTAGCGGGCAGGAGATGCCCGCTGCAACTCCCCGAAGAATTTGTACTTCCACATCAGTTGCTTTGCCATCGTGGTCTATGGTTCGAGAGCATGCTTCAAGTAAGGACCTTTTATCTAAACTGGTGAGCTTGTCGAGTCGGTCGACTGCTGCGTTTAGTTCAGGCACTCCGCAATCCTCAGCCTTTGGCAACTCGGGAGACAGTTTCCTGGTCAGAGCGGACGCACCGGCTCGAAACGCCGGTTCTGGAGCTTCTCCTTCTTGACCATGTCGGGCTAAAGATCCAAGGATGAGCATGCACTCCGGAAGCAAACGAGAAACTGAAGCTGAACCTTGGTTCGGATGCTTTCGGGTGAAGCGACGACCCAAATCATGGTCGATTACCTTGCGAAGGCTCCACTCGAATAGGTCCAATCGTTCGTCGGCGGCTACGAGGTGTTCTATGATACTACGAAAGGTTGCGTACTGTCCATTGGACAAATGTTCTAATGCAGGAGATGCTATTTCCACCAAGGCGAACTTTTGCTCGGAAGAAAGATCTGCAATGAGTGTCGCTGCGTTTTCGGTTTCTTCCACAGACCCGCGTTCGGATTGCTCGCGTAAAAAGGCTAATTGTTTCTCGCGAACGACTTTTTTTTCTTTGTCTAGCAAGAGGGCGAATACCACGCATCGAGCACCAAACGGTTCTCGAACTTTGGCGAGGAGAGCTGGGGGTGTTTCGGAAATGATTTGTCGAGCATGACTGACGTGTGCTTGGGTTGGGTTTCCTGCATGCAGAATGGTTTCTTGAGAATGGCGCGACTGGGGTGAGGTTTCGGTCAATGTTTTTTTGTTTCCGATCCCCTTGTTGTTCGTGAGTCCGGAGATGACTGAGGATTTAGTGGCATGAATGGATTTAGTGGAGTTGTTCCCTTCGGGGACTTCTCCCTTCCAATTCGGTTCAATGCGTCGGATGCGTTTTTCCAGTTTGGGGTGTGTGGCGAAAAGGCTGGCAACGCTCGACCCGAAAAACATATGACTGCATTCGTTTGCCTTCGGCGCTTCTATTCGCGACCCTTCGGAAAGTCCTCCGATCTTCTTCAGCGCACCCGAGATTCCCTGTGGGTTGCGAGTGAATTGTACGGCGGAAGCATCCGCAAGGAATTCCCGTTGACGACTAACTGCTGCCTTGATCAGACCACCGAAAAAGGCCCCGACGTAACCGATGACCAGCATGCCTATTCCTGCCACAAGAAGGGTGATGCCCAGTCCTCCGCTCTCCCGATTACGTCTCCCGCCACCTAGGTATGGAGCAATGCGCATAAGGAAATAACCAAGGCCGGCGATCAGTAGAATTCCATGAAGGACTCCGATAAGGCGAATGTTCATTCGCATGTCGCCATTCAGTATATGGCTGAACTCGTGAGCCATTACCCCTTGAAGTTGTTCTCGGTTCAGTATCTCAATGCAACCTCGCGTAACCCCAATGACGGCGTTTTCGGGAGAGTGCCCTGCGGCGAACGCATTGATCGACTTTTCTTCCATGAGGTATACCGGAGGAACTGGAGTGCCTGATGCAATGGCCATTTCCTCTACGATATTCAAGAGTCGCTTTTCCTTTGGTTCCAGAGTTCCTGGATTAAGTGGTTTTCCTCCCAATGATTCTGCGACCACCTTGCCCCCTCCATTCAAAGTCGCGATTTTATAAAGACTACCCAATCCCACGAATAAGCCGGTGCCCAGTGCGATCTGCACTGCCAAACCAATATCCCAGAGGATTTTTTCGCTATACGGGTCTCTTGAGAGGAAATAGGAGGCCAAGGTGAACAGTGCCCCGAAGATGCAGAGCACTGCCAATCCGAAATAGAGGATCAGTAACCCGGTATTGCGACGGGCTTTGTCTTGGTGTTCGAAAAAATCCACCTGCCCGAGGTATTAAACCAAATGCTGATTAGAGTTTAGAACGAAACCTTTGGGGCTTCTTTTATGGCCTTGCTATCAAATTCCAATAAAGTGGCGTCTTGTCCATGACCGAACATTCCGGCGAAAAACACGGGAGGAAAGGTCTGTTTGTAAGTGTTGTAGCTAGTAACTGCATCGTTGAAAGCCTGTCTAGAAAACGAGACTTTGTTTTCCGTGGTGCTGAGCTCTTCCTGCAAATTCGAAACATTTTGATTTGCTTTCAAGTCAGGATAGCTTTCCGACAGTGCGAAGAGTTTACCCAATGCTCCTCCCAGCATGCCTTCCGCACCAGCTAAGCTGGCTATTGCTGTAGCGTCGCCCGGATTCCCTGATGCTGCTTGTAGGCTTTGCGATGCCTGGTTGCGGGCTTGAATTACGGCTTCCAGAGTTTCTCTTTCATGTTTCATGTAACCCTTTACGGTTTCCACCAAATTAGGGATCAAGTCATAGCGGCGTTGGAGTTGCACTTCGATTTGGGAGAAGGCGTTCTCGAATCGGTTTTTCAAGGTCACCAGCGAGTTGTATATTTTTACCACGACGGCGATCAGGATCACGGCGCCGCCGACGACTGCGGCAATGGTTATGGCTGTTGAACTCATTTTGATTTATCCTTTTGTTGAACTGTTTTCGTTTTTTCTAATAAATTCGTTTACCATTTGCTGAGCAGTATGGAGTTGTCTTTGGAAAATGACAAAGGATTCGTTGGCGGCAAGTTCTTCCGCCATTAGTTTTCGAGTTGTTTGACTTCGAATGTCGTTCAGCTTGCTCGCAATAGCTTGAATGCGTTCGGGTGCCGTCCCTTTTACGAGTTCCGAAGTTATCTCGTCGACCTGTTCGAAATAAACGTCCAAACTGTCCTTCCGACGTTGCAAGAATAGTTCTCGCAAAGCTACGCCAATGCCCCAAGTAATTGCCAGTGCGGAGAGAACTAATGCAATCGGTTCGGACCAGTTTTGTAGAAAAGTCGGTTCGTCTTTCTGGTAGTATTGCCTAGCCCCTTCATGTAAGGGGA
>CALBIN010000013.1 GCA_937893275.1 uncultured Opitutia bacterium
CTACAACCATGGCGGTTGGGGAGGCGAACCCGCCAACTTGGTCTCGGTGTGCCAAGAGCTTCACGAGCAAGGCCACAAGAACGTAGGCATCGTCTACAATTTTCACCATGGGCACGGACACGTGGACCACTTCAAGGAGTCTCTTCAAGCAATGAAGCCTTATCTGCTATGTCTCAACCTCAACGGCATGTCCGGGAAAAATCAACAGTTCCAAAAAATTCTCCCTATTGGTCGAGGAGCAAACGAAGCGCAAATGCTGAAGGTGATTCTCGAGGTCGGTTACGAAGCCCCAATCGGAATTCTGGGTCACGTTGCCTCAAGAGACGTGGAAATCGTCCTAAGGGAAAACTTAAAGGGTCTACGCGAATTGACAGGCAAACTGTAGCTAGTAAAGGCCGATGGCTAAATCCTAAACGAACATCACTTCACTCCATTGCGAGCGAGGTGGTTCTCGAACCAAGCGTTGACGGCGCCTTTTCGGACGGCGGGATGATAGGAAGCCTCCTTCGCGGGAAGCTCTCGGCGAAAACGTTTCAGCAGAGGAACTAGCTTTTTTCGAGATGCCAAATTCGTCCACTCGTTCGGATCCGTTTCGTGGTCGTACAGTTCCTCCGAACCATCTTCGAATCGCAAATAATGATAGCGTTCGGAACGCAAGGAGTGGTTGCCCCGGGCGTAAGTGGTCAGAGTGGAAAAACGCCACTCCCCGTTGGGTTTCCGCATAAGCGGGACGAGGCTTTGACCTTGGTTGCTCGCCTCGACGGGTAACCCGCAAAGGTCAAGCAAGGTCGGATAGATATCGATTAGTCCGACCGGCTTCGAGCAAAGGAGTCCAGACTTCCCTAACTTTCCGCCTTGCGACTTGGCGGGAACGAAAGCGAGCGGCACACGAGTCGACTCCTCCCATAGGCTGTGCTTGCTCACGCGATCCTTCTCCCCGATGTGATAACCATGGTCGCTGAAGAGGACGATGGCAGTATTGTCGGCATGGGGACTTTCATCCAATGCATCGATGACGCGACCTACCTGGTGATCAACGAATGCAACGCATGCCAAATAAGCTTGGACGCACTTGCGAAACTGTTCGCCATCGTTCTTTTGTAGAAAATCAAGCTTGGGATATTTCGGGAGTTCATGAATCAACCGACTGATTTCCGGAACGTCGTGTAGGTCGTCTGCGCGAACGGCGGGAAGTAGCGTTTCATTCAAAGGAAATGAATCAAACCAATGTTGGGGAACATAAAAAGGTACGTGAGGACGAACGAAACCAACAGCCAAGAAGAAAGGCTTTTCACTCTGCTCTCCGAGACGTTCGACGGCCCAAGTTGCCACCTTATGGTCGGTCATGTCCTCGTCCCGTTCGGGGAAAGCACCCCAATCTGTCTGGGTGCCGGTCCATGGTACTTCAGGCAAGAAATAATTAAAGCGCTTTCCATCGGGGGGCTTGGGACCGGAACCTGAAAACTTCCCACCATAAGAGTCAAAGAGCTTCTTATCGGAATACCCATGCCCGATTTTGCCCACGCCCAATGTTCGGTAACCATTTTTTCCAAAATACTGGGGTAACATTCGGCCATCGAAAAATTTATCATCCTTCTCCATCGCCTTCCCTCCTGGCTGTTGGTAGAGGCCAGTTTGGTGGGGATAATAACCGGAGAGAAAGGAAGCTCGCGAAGGGCCGCAAATGGGACCTTGGCAATGAGCATTGGTAAAAAGCATTCCACGCTTGGCCAGCCGATCAATGTTCGGCGTGCTAGCCTGAGGGTGACCACCCAAGCAACCTACCCAGTCGTTGAGATCATCGATTGCGATGAAGAGCATATTGACCTTTCCGGGGGTCCCAAAGCAAAAGGAAGTCGAGAGGCTTGATAAGAGAAAAGCCATGGAGGTGAATTGGAAAATACTCATCGCAATATAGGCAAGGCAGGAGAAAGAGGAGAAATGTTCAACATCAATCCTCAAGCAGTTTAAATAATTCCAATATCTCCGGCGGCAAATTCGGGGTTGCTCCAGGTTGGCTGGCAACAAATGCACCATGCTGATTAGCCATATCGAGTGAGTTCTGCCATGACCTACCCAATAGACGAGCGGTGAGCAAAGCGGCGGTACAGGCATCGCCGGCTCCGACACTATCTGCATTCTCTGCAAGAGGAAAACAAGCTGAAGCTCCCTCTACCCAACCTTTGCTCGTAAAGGCGGCAGTCCCCCTTTTCCCCCTAGTGAAAACCACTCCTTCAAGGTCATACTTCTCACAAATGGCTTCAGATTGTTCCGAGGCATTGCCGGATGGTAAATCAAGAAGAGAGGCTACGGTTCCAATCTCTTCGTCATTAAGTTTAACCAAATTCGCAACCCGACAGCCCTCATCGAGAATCTGCCGAGTAAAGAGATCCATTCGCAAGTTAACGTCGAAAATCTTCAAAGCCTTACTAGCCTCCGACAAGAACGCTTGAGTAGCCTCATGAGAAACGGGATGACGTTGGCTCATGCTACCGAAACTCACCGCATCGCAAACGGCAGCAAGGTCAGCTTCATGCTCAGTAAACTTGAGAAAATCCCAAGCCGTGTCTTGGACGATCTCGTAACTTGGAGCTCCCTCAATGAAACTTACGAGAACTTGCCCGGTAGGTTTCTCCTGATCAACCTGCACGAACTCCAAAGGCAGATCTCTATCGTCGAATTCATTTTGCAAGCGTTTGCCCAGATCATCATTTCCTATTCGGCTGAGCAGGACTCCACGACCGCCTAAAGGAAGCTGCAACTGATGAGCTTGAACAGCGACGTTAAGTGAAGTCCCTCCCAACACTTCTTTGTCAGGAAAGACGTCAAAAACAGCTTCACCAAGACCTACTATCGTAAAAGGTTTCGTCACAAAAAGACTTCAGTTTTTCTTAGTGATATTACCGGCAATCAATCTCACGAGAAATTCATTCAATCCACATTGCTTGTTTTTCATTTTGGCAATTACAGGATTCTTTAAATCAAGCACCGAACTCACGCCAAAGGTTCAGCGAACCATTTCCTCAAACTGTCCAGAGAGACGTCGGTCAAAGTGGAGACAACCCTCTCGGCTCTAGACAACTTGGATGCATCGTGCATCACATCCACTCCAATTACGCGTAGACCTGCTCCTAGAGCGGAATCTATTCCATTGGGTGAGTCCTCGATGGCAAAGCAAGCGGATGGTTCGACACCCAAATCTTCCACAGCTTTGGAGTAGGTAATCGGATGGGGCTTTGAGTGGGCTACGTCACCGGATGTCACAATTGTTTGAAAGAGTCCTGCCAAGCATCCACCACCAAGGACACGAAAGGCTGCATCCACATCGGATCGTCGGGAACCCGTGGCCAAACCAATTGGCAATTCTTCAGCGACCTTCTCAACCAGATCAATCGCTCCCGGCATAGGGTTAACCTCTTCTGTGATTAGACGGGCATAGGCAGTCGCCTTAAGCCGTGACCATTCCTGAAAAAGTTCCTCGTCGTACGACATGTCAGAAAAAGCCGCCATTCTTCCCATGGCAAAGCGCTCGTCGCTACCCGTACATTGCTCAAGGAAGACTTGATAAGGGACTTTCATATTCTCACCCATAGCCTCGCAGATGGAACGGTAATGAATCATCTCGCTCTCTATGATGACGCCGTCCATGTCGAAGACAACAGCTTGTAGTTCGGAGCTAATGTTCGTCACCTCTTAGGCTTCAACTGGTTGAGGTAAAGGATAGTGTCGACCATATGTCGGGCTTGCTTGGCACTGTGCTGGGGGTGTGGCAACATGGGAATTTGCCCCCATACGCCGACGCCTCCCTTGAGCACCTTTTGGGTCAAGGTCTCCGCGGCGTTGGGATCCGCCTTGTACCGTTCGGCGATTTGAAAGTAAGTGGGAGCCACGAAAGTACGGGTCCACTGGTGGCAGTTGAGGCAATCGCTCTTGTGCATCAACTGGTAGCCTGCCCAAGCTTCCATCGATTTCTTAAGTTGTCTCGGGGGAGCCTCCAAGCCCATGACCAACCCGGGGGCAATGGCACCCTCAATCGCCCCCTTGTTCTCAAGTCGCACGAGAGTGCCTTTGTCGTCCTTGGTGTAATAGAGCACGTGCAGGCGTCCCTTGGGTCCGATCTTGAGGTTGGTGGGTTTACCGAGGCGCAAAGTGGGAAGCACCGGAAGTATTTCTTCTATTTCTCCCTTGTCGTCGAGTTTCACAGCCTTCACCCAGCCTCTGGAATACTCGCCGATGAGCCAGCACCCGTCAAACCGGTCGGGCAACCCGAGCTTCTTGGAATAGGTATTGTTGTTGCGAAAGATCGGGCCGGCGATGGCCGACTCGCCGCCACCACCAAACTCGGGGAATTCCTTTTGGTTGCCTTCGTACCAGATAAGTGGCGGTTGGGCGGGAGGCAGTTCCCGAATCCCGGTGTTTCCCTTGTGCAAATTGAGCGGTGCCTTGGGATCGATGACCGGCCCGCCCTTCTTGGTCTCGTGGTCGTAGTGAGTGAAAGGTTGTTGGTCGGCAATGACAAGAGGATAGCCATGAAAGCCAGGCCCCTTGGCTAAGTTGAACTCGTCGTACCCCAAGGGGATTGTCTTTTTGTCGAGCTTGGTGCCGGGCACCCAGTTGTTGGGCGGACCATTTTCTCCCCAGAGCAACCAGCCGGTCTTTTGGTCGACGTGAATGCGAAAAGGATTACGCAGCCCCATGATATAGATTTCAGGCAGCGTTTTTGGAGTGCCCGGTGGAAACAGGTTACCTTTCGGAATTTCGTACCCGCCTTCCTTGGTGGGTCGTATGCGGAGGATCTTACCACGCAGGTCGTTGCTGTTTGCCGAGGTTTTGCACGAGTAAAGGTATTCCGAACGTATCTGGTTGTCGCCCACCGAGAGGTAGAGCAAGCCGTCTGGACCGAAAGCGATGGATCCAGACTCGTGGATCCGCTTGACCGAGTCAGCCCGAATCTTGAGCAATACTTTTTCCGACGAAGGATCGATCTTGTCGTCATTGAAAACGAAACGCCCCAGTCGATGCTCGTAATGGGCCTTGTCCCCTTCGACCGGCACCGTGTGCTGCAAATAGATCCACTGGTTTTGGTCGAAGTTCGGGTCCAAGGCGATGCCGATGAGTCCGGCTTCGCAGCGCGTGTCCGACTTCAGGTCAATCAATTCAATCAATTGCCCGGGCTTGTCGGGATAAAAAAGCTTCACCTTTCCCAGGCGCTCAGCGATGAAGACCCGCCCGTCGGAGGCAATCGTCATCTCCATACCTTCCTTGATGTCCGATGCGAGCAAGCTCAGCTCCAAGTCGGGGTCGACCGCCTGATTGGGGTTAGGAACCGCCTCGGCGGTCAAGGCGCACAAGCATAGCATGAGGATTCTTTTCATCATTTCTCCTTTGCCCGCTCGATCTCGTCCCCAATACCGTTCTCATTCTTGTCCGTGACTCCGGAAAGCGGATTTTTCACGACGGCCTGCCAGGCGATCTTTCGAAACACCTTATCCAGTTCGGCGGAAAGCATCTTGTTCGGTGGCCTCTGCGTGATCGGCTCAGGCGATTTTTTATACAACGTCGCATAGAATACATAGCCCTCCAGCCATTCCATGCCTTTGCCCAGATGCCCTCCGTCGCTCCAAATGGAAGGGGTTTTGCCATCGACCCTTCGATTGAGTCCCTTGATTCCCGGCAACTTCCCTTGGAAATAAAGTTCAAGGGCTGCCAGCATCGCCTCGTTCGTTGGCAAGATATGAAATTTGCCAGGGTAACGCTTGTTGATTGTCGACACCAGTTTGGTGGTGACCGTCCGGCTTCGTTTCTTGGCAAAGGCGCGATAGTTCTCGATGCGCGGCTCACTGTCGCCCTCAGCAAATCCGTGAGCCCACTGCGGCCAACCGTTGAAGCAGTAGAACTCCATCTTCGGGTTGTACTTGAGGCAGAAATCAATCCAACCAAAGTAATACTCTGAACGGTCATTGGTATAACCGCCCCACATCATGACGTCCCATTTGCCAGTGGTGATGGCGGCCATACAAACGGGAAATGGTTTGCCTCGGCTGGAAAGAATACCGTTTTCCAGTTCCCACATCATGCGGGCTCCGCCCGCTTCCCCACCTCGAGTATTGAGCCGCATGCGCTGCTCGAGGCCAGCCGCCCGGGCAATGTGCGGGAGCGTACCATAACCCGGTCTCATCCAACTGTGCCCGGTACCAACGATCCGCAAGCCGCTGCCTTTGGGATAGTCTGAAGGTTGCTGATTGCTTCCGTTCTTTCTCCGAAGAGGCATCGCCCTGATCTCCTCGGGCTTCATCAGGTAAGTCGCCCCGCGAATGGAGGGATGATCATCATGGCCGAATCCAAGCCAAGGAATTGGCACAGACCGACTGGTCCGATGCCCGGGTCTCGGTCGCTTGAACTCGGACTCGTCGACCGCTTCGGGCTTCGAGGCGTCTTGGGCAAACAACGGCAGTCCAATGAAAGCAAAAAGGAAGAATGCGAGGGAAGCTTTCATTATGAGCCTTTCACTTCCCATTGCAGACGAATGAATTTCGGGTGAGGCCCTTTCCAAGGTCTTTCCGGAAATGTTTTAGCTTTGCCTCTATTGACTGGATACTTGGCGCAAAGGCCCAACAGATCGAGCTCAGCCCAAGCTTGGAGCGCAGTCCCCGTCTGTACCTCTTTGAAATCGTCTGACCGCAGTCGGACGGTTTCGGGTTTTCCGCCCTGGAGATCAACGACGGACACGAAAGTCCCCTTTTTGCCACGGTAGGCCCGCCAGGTGTTTTGTTGCAGTACCACAACGAAGGAATTCGGTCGTTCGCTTTCCATTTCAAGGGAAAGCAATGCCTTCTCGGGTCCGCGATACATGGCGTCGGTCACCTTGCGGGTCCAATGCTGCCAAAGGCTCTGGTGGTTTTTGTTGAGTGAGTACCAGTCGTGAAAACCGCGCTTAAAGTCGTCGATAAGGAGTGAAGGCTTGGCTGTGGCCTTCACCCCCGCATTTTTCAATTCCTCGGGCTTGGCAACCAAGAGATTAGAACTGAGACACATTTGCTCCACGGTGCGATTTCGCGACAAGGGTTCGGGCTTGGGAAGATCATAATAAATGTGAGCGTAAGCAAAGATTGGGGCCTTGGAATCAAGCTTGGGTAGTTGTGCCTCCCAGATGCCCTTGCCCTTCTCAGTGGCACGGGCATCGCGAAAGAAGCGGGATCGAGGATCGCCGTCCTCGCTGTAGAACACACTCACCTTCGCGACCGGAAGCTTGGGATCCGGCATAACCTTGAAATGTGGAATGCCGGAGGGAATGGCGAGGGCCCACTTGGCTCGCGGCGTTTTGGGAAGAGGATCTCGCCCCAGGAGATGAACATCGATCCAGAGGGGACGGGCAATCTCCTCCTCGGGGTTGAAGCGATGGTTGAAGTGAGGAGCGAAGACATAACGGTTGTCCTTGTTGGAAAGGAGAGCACCAGTGGCATAAGTGGCGTCCATCAAGCCATGAAAGTCGTTGGTCGCTCCCAGATAGAGAACTGGGGCCTTTATTCGCTTGGCGTAGTTTTGGTAGCCCATGGTTTCGCGAAACAATTCGCGGTCCCCCTTGACCGCCCGAATCTGCGGGGGAATCTGGAAATAAGGATCAAGCCGAAAACCGGTACCGCCAACGGATGGCGAAGCCACTTTGACACGCTTGTCAGAACCGGCCACGTAGATGGTGAGGTTACCGCCCATGGAGTGCCCCAAGACCCCCAACCTGTCGCCATCGACGATCGGTTGCTTCTCTAGGAAAGTGAGCCCTCGTCGGCAACCCAAGGTGAGCAGAAACCAGTTGCAGTTCCGGGGCGAGTCAACCTCGTCAAGAAACTTATCCCCGGGTAGCAGATTAGAGTACCCTTGCACGTTTTTCTGCGTCGGGTCGACCGATCCCCAGTCGGTGTTGAGGTCGCCCGGCTTGGCCTGTTCCATCTCCTTGCCTCCCCAGTTGACCGACAGAGCTGCATACCCCTTGGACGCTAAATAGAGCACTTCGTTGAGCGAGGCTCGCTGCCCGCCACCATGCACATGGAGAACGCCGGGCAGATCCTTGCCCTCCTTGGGAAAAGAATAAAACGCCGCCATCTGGGCGGCCTTGCCCTTGAAGGTTCCAATCCGATAGCGCAGGGAACGTACGACCAGACCATCTTGCTCCCATTCACGCACCACCTCGGCTTCCAAAGGTTCCACCCGGGGGTCATACCCTTTCCAAAGAGAGGTGACGTCCTGCGGAATCTTGCCATCCACCAAGGGCGACAGCGAGTCCTTGGCCAGCAACGAGAGAGAACTGAATACAAAGAGGATAAAGGAACAGCACTTCATAACAGTGAGGGTGGGACTATTTTTTTCGAAGGTTGGAAAACACCTTACCAGTCGGCTTGGTCGGCAGAGTGGTCTTCCATTCCTCAAGCAAACGAGAAAGTTCCTTCACCTCCTTGGGGTTCTTCTCCTTGAGATCGGTCTTCTCGTAAGGATCGTCAACAAGATCAAAGAGTTCCAAGTGGTTGCCTTTTGCATTGGTCACGAGCTTCCATTGTTCGCTGACCACGGCGAAAGACACCCAGTGGTCGGGCTTGGTTGGGCGAGCAGGCCATGGGGCGCCGATTTTCCAAAACAATGGTTTTCCGCGCAAGGCGCTCCCCTTCCCCATCAGGGCGTTCACTTGGCTGACTCCGTCAGGCTTGTAGTTTTTGGGCAACTTGACATCGGCTAGTTCGCAGAAGGTCGGCAACAAATCGACGGCAGACAAAACTGCCTTCTTGTCCATTTTGCCTGCAGGCACCTTGCCCGGCCAACGAGCGATGAAGGGCACGCCAATGCCTCCCTCGAGAAGTGCTCCCTTGTAGGCTCGGCGCCCACCGGTGATTCCTTTTGCGGCAGCTATGCCGTAGCCCGGACCGGTCGCCGAGTCGTAGGACAAGGCCAGCTTGGTGGGTGAACTGGCGCGGGCGGGGCCATTGTCCGAACTAAAGATGACCAAAGTATTGTCGGTCAGCTTGAGGCGATCCAAGGCATCGAGCAATTGGCCGATTCGTTGGTCGGCGTGAAACAAGGTCGCCGCATATATACTGTGTTCCTCGCTTAACTTGGGAAAAAGCTTCTGCAACTTGGGATCAACGTGAAAGGGAGTGTGCGGCTCATGCATCCAGAGGTTGATGAAGAACGGCTTTCCCTGGACATGACTTTTCTCAATGAAAGGAATGGCGCTCTTGACGTCGTCGTGAACGAACATTTGCGGACCCGAACAATTGAATGCCCCGTAGTCGTCATAACCGTACTCGCTCAGGAAAGGGGCGTCGGGGATCATGTCGTTGGCCAAGTGCCACTTTCCGTAATGGGCAGTGGCATAGCCCGCCTTTTGAAGAAACCGTGAAAGCAGCGGGGCCCGTGGGTCGAGCCAGTCCGGCATGTTGCGCTTAGCATTGCTGGGTACCCATGCAAAGTGACCATCGATATTGTATCGAGCCGGGAAATGCCCAGTCATGACGGCCGTACGACTGGGCGAACACACTCCGCTAGCAACGGTGAAACGATGAAAATCGGTCCCCTCCTTGGCCAAGCGGTCGATATTGGGTGTCTTCAGGTAGGGATGACCATGGCATCCTAGGTCCCCCCAGCCCCAGTCATCGGCAAAAATGAAGACGATGTTGGGCCGCTTCGCAGCTTGAACCGAAGAGATCGCCAAGGAGAAAGCAAAGACGCAGAACGTGAGCCATTTTTTCATTTTTTCTTTTTATTTTTATTGGGTGAAGGGGGGCCGGAACCCCTTTTAAGATGGATCAGCCTCTTGAAAGTGGGATCGATAAGTTGAGCGGACCACTCCTTGCGAAGTGCATTCAATTCGGCGAGGATTTTCGGTTTAGCCGAGGCTAGGTTACGAGTTTCACCGATGTCCTCGTCCAAGTCGTAAAGCTGGGGCTTGCCGTTCCGAAAAGGGATGACCAACTTGAAGTTTCCCTTGCGAACGGAATAGCGTTTATCATCGTATTTCCGGAGAAAAAGTACCTCGTAAGGCGAGTTTGGATTCTTGCCGACAAGATAAGGAACGAGATTCACTCCATCAAGGGGCTTGTCCTTGTCCACCTTGGCTCCGGACAGGGCGACCATAGTGGCGGCGAAATCGAGAGAGGAAACGGGATGGTCGTAGGTTTTTCCCCGAGGCAAGGTGCCTTTCCACTGCAAGGCGAAGGGAACTCGATGCCCCCCTTCCCATACATCTCCCTTGGAGCCTCGCAACGGACTATTTTGCGAGGCGTTCTTAGTGATCGGACCACCATTGTCGGAAAGAAAGGCCACAATGGTTTTCTCCTCTAGCTTGTTCTCGCGGAGGCTTTTGAGAAGGAGCCCTACCCCATCGTCAATGGCGCTCACCATGGCGGCATAGGTTTTTCGCTTGGGGTCCTTTATATGAGTAAAACGATTGAGGTATTTGGTGGTCGCCTGCAACGGGGTATGAGGGGCGTTATAGGAAAGAAAGAGAAAGAACGGCTTGTCCTTGTTTCGCTCCACGAAGGAGACCGCCTCGTCTGAAAATTCATCGGTCAGGTATTTGCGAGGAGGCACCGGGGTATAATTCTTCAGAATCCAAGTCCGATAACTTTCCCCCTCGCCCTTGGCTTTGGCGCCGTCCTTGATCACGAGGTCTTTCGGCATGTACTTGTGCCCGCCTCCGAGGTGTCCGTAGAACTCGTTGAAGCCGCGCTTCATAGGATGACTGGTGGGGGCATGGGCTCCGAGATGCCATTTGCCAATTATGCCCGAATGGTAACCGACGGGAGCCAACAACTCGGCAATGGTCTTCTCGTTGCGGGTGAGACCCATATCCGGATCATTAGGCTGGTACTGCGGGTTACGCTCGAACCCAAAACGCTGTTGGTAGCGCCCGGTTATGAATCCGGCTCGGGACGGACCACACACGGAATAGGAAACATATCCGTTGGTGCAGCGGACGCCATGGGATGCAATGGAATCGACATTCGGGGTGGGAATGTCTTTGCACCCGTTGAAGCCCACGCCCGCATAGCCAAGATCATCCGCCATAATCACGATGAGGTTTGGCGCAGCTAGTGCAATAATCGCGTAGAAGAAGACGCTTAGAATAAGAAGGGGACGAACCGTCATTCTTTTTGCCTATTACTAAACAACCTCGATGTCTATCCGACAATTCGTCTCATGTATCAGTTATCCCTGGCAGGCGAAGTTGAACAATGCGCTTGGCGTTTATCAGGTCGGTCATTAATTCAATGAAGCCCAACTCAACAACTAAATGAAAATAACAGCCAAACACCAACTTTGGGCAGGAATCTGCTTTTTGATTTCCTTCGTTGCCTACGGAAACAAGGGAGATAAGAAGCCAAACATCCTCTTCATCTTCACCGACGACCAATCGCACCGCACAGTAAGTTGCTATCCGGAAGCCCCCGACTGGGTGAATACGCCAAATATCGACTCCCTCGCAAAAAACGGAGTCCGTTTCGCCCATTGCTATATGGGGACCTGGTGCATGGCCGTGCGAGCCACGTTGCTCACCGGTCACCAAACCTACGGCGTCCGATCCATGCGGATGGAGGGCGAATATCCCAGCAGTAAATACGATCCGGATAAATGCCCGTTTTGGCCATCGGTCTTCCGCAAAAAAGGATACCAAACCGCTCAAATTGGAAAATGGCACACAGGGGTCGACAACGGGTATGGTCGCGATTGGGATTTTCAAAAAGTATGGAATCGGCCCGCCTTCCCCGCCAACTCCGGAAACTACTTCGATCAACAACTGATCCAGACCAACGGCCCCAAGCCGGTCATGACTCAAGGCTACTCGACCGACAACTACACCGAGTGGGCCGAAGAATACATCCGCGGTGGCCATGGGAAGGACAAGGGCAAGCCCTTTTATCTCTGGCTTTGCTATGGTGCCGTCCACGGTCCCTTCACCCCGGCCAAACGGCACTTTGGCCGTTACCCAAACTCCAAGATCGAAATCCCCAAGGACATTTACCCTTCTCGGAAAGGGAAACCAAAATATTCCCGGGAAAAAGAACAATGGATCCCCGGCCCCGATGGATTGCCGGTCCTAAAGTCGGGCCAATTCGCCGGCCGAACGGTGAGCGGCAAGGCCATCCACGGAAACGACATCCATGCCCTCACCCGCCAATACCACCAAGGCGTCCTCGCCATCGACGAAGGGGTCGGCAAACTAATTCGGGCACTTAAGGAAACCGGGCAATACGACAACACCCTGATCGTCTTTGGGGCGGACCAGGGAATCGCATGGGGACAAAAGGGGTTCCAAATGAAGCTGGCTCCCTATGACGGAACGATCCGAGGCCCCCTAATCATAAGCATGCCCAAGAAATTCCCGCAGGGTAAGGTATGCAACAAACCAGTTGGAGGAACCGACCTAGTACCCACCTTCTTCAAGACGGCTGGGCTCGAACTTCCTTGGAAAATGCATGGTCGCGACCTTACTCCGCTGCTCGAAAACCCCAAAGGGAAAGGCTGGAAGACACCGCTCTTGCTCGCTCACACGGGGATGAGCTACGGGAAAGATTGCGACGTCGTGATCGATATGAAGGACGACCCGATTTACCAGAAACAAGAAGTTCCCTGGTGGGTTTCCCTTCGAACGGACCGCTACAAGTACATCCGCAACCTGATCCCGGGTGAGACCGAAGAGCTCTACGACATGAAGAAGGATCCGGATGAACTGGTTAACTTGGCCTTCGAAGAAAAACACTCCGAGCTCCTCCGAAATCTCAGAAAAAAAACCATTATAGAACTCGAGAAAACGGATTGCGCCTTCGCCCGGAAAATGCCGGAAGTACGCAACCCTTAGTCAGGAATCCCAGCTCATGAGAAAAGGTCTTTTGTCAATTTCCGCGTTCTGCTTGCTTGGATTATCCCCGGTCTACGCCAAACCCAACATACTCTTCATCGCCATCGACGACCTCCGGCCCGAGCTTGAGTGTTACGGAGGCAAGGAGGTCAAGTCTCCTCACATCGACAAACTCGCCAAGCAGGGAACTGTCTTCAACCGGGCCTATTGTCAGGTTGCAGTCTGCGGAGCTTCGCGGGCTAGCTTGATGACCGGACTTCGGCCCACCCGGAAGCGCTTTCTAAAGTACGACACCTTTGCCGAAAAAGACGCTCCCGACGCCATGACTCTGGCCGAGGAATTGAGGAAGAACGGATACCATTGCATTTCCAACGGGAAGATTTTCCACCACAAGAACGACACCGCAAAACGGAGCTGGAGCGAGGACCCATGGAAACCCAGTATGGGCGGAGCCTCTTTTCTCGACCCAAAGTCAAAATCCATGATTGGCGGGCGGAAGAAGCGCGGTCCGGTTTTAGAATTCCCCGAGGTAGCCGACAGCGCATATCCGGATGGCCAAATTGGGAACAAGACGATCGCCGATCTCAAGCGTATGAAAAAGAATAGCAAACCCTTCTTTCTCGCCTGTGGGTTCATCAAGCCACACCTGCCCTTCTATGCCCCAAAAAAATACTGGGATCTTTACGACCGGACAACTCTCGAACTTGCGGACAACCGTGACCGGCCGGTGAACGCCCCTTCCTCACTCAGGGGATCGGGCGAGATTCACAGCTACCATGACCGGGGAATGAAATACAATAGCGAGGAATGGCACCGGGCATGCCTGCACGGATACTACGCTTGCGTAAGTTACGTCGACAACCAGATAGGCAAAGTGATGAAAACGTTGGACGACTTGGATCTCCGGAAAAACACCATTATCGTCCTTTGGGGTGACCACGGATGGCACCTAGGCGAGCACAATTTCTGGGGCAAGCACAACGTCATGCACCTGTCGACACGCTCGCCCTTGATCGTCGCCGCTCCCGGTTTCAAATCTAGGCAAGTATGCCACCGCTTAGTTGAATTCGTAGACCTCTACCCCACCATCATGGATCTGGCTGACATAAAGTCAAATAACAAAGGACTGGAGGGAACGAGCTTCAAGCCCTTGCTAGAAACCCCTCGTTTGAAATGGAAAAGCGCAGCTTTTTCCAAGTACGGCCCAGCCAGATGCCTCGTCACCAATCAATTCAATTACGCCGAATTCAACGACGGACAGAAAATGCTGTTCGATTTGAAAGCTGATCCCGACGAAAACATCAACTTGGCTGCTTCCCCGGAGCATAAGAAGACCCTCAATCGCTTGGGAAAGATGCTCAAGGATGGATACAAGCTCTTGCCCTCTGAAACAAAACATTAGACTCAGACTTAGCTCGGACCAACCGCATTAAAGCCATTTGATTCAAAAGTTCATGACTCACCCCTTGGTTTTATCCCTTCTCTTTCTCGTGCCAACGCTCTGCCAAGGCGAAGCAAGCGTTTCGTCTACAGGTTCAAAAGGCCATCAAGCCTTCGACTGGTCTGCCGTGGATACCCAGACGGAGCAAGCCAAGGTCATCCTCAAGGCCGTTCGTTCTTGGCGGGGACAAAAGAGCAAAGATGCAGGCAAGAAACTGCGCGTCGTATACTTCCACCCCAAGGACCGTAAACCTCTAAAGGATCATGTCACGCGCTGGGATGGAATCATGAACGACATACAGGAGTTTCACCGGACTGAGATGAAGCGGTTGGGATACGGCGAAGTGATGCTTGGACTGGAACGTAAAAACGGCAAACTCAAGCTTCACGAGGTTCGCGGAAACGCCAACGACGACGGTACTTACACTTACAAGTCAGGTAGTATGATCCGAGCGGAAGTGTTCAAGACCCTGCAAGCCAAGGGAATCAACCCACAAGAGGAAACCATCCTGATCGTCTGCGGGCTTTCTAAGACCGAGGGGAAGAAAGTTACTATCTATTCCCCCTACTACGGAATGGGCGCCGATCACAACCATGGGATCTGTTTTACCGCAGATATGGAATGGCTATCGATCGATGGCCTCCGACCCGACCCGACCAAGACCATTCTGCAAGTAAAGGAGCACCGGGGATACGAACCCTTTACGCTCGCTCGTTTTAACACGACCTACGTAGGCGGAGCCATCCACGAACTCGGGCATGGTATGTCTCTGCCCCACAACTATGCCACCAAGGTAGAGTCCGAAAGGGGCACCGCCCTAATGGGTGCGGGAAACTACACCTACCGCAAGGAATGGCGCAACGAAGGCAAAGGATCCTTCCTCACTCACTCCAGCGCCCTCCGCCTTCTCGTTCATCCACTCTTCAGCGGAACCAGCAAGCAATGCAAGGAATCTCCAAAGGCAAAATACGGGAAGCTCGCCCTGTCCCACGCCGACGGGAAAATCGATCTTCGCGGGACCATCCGGTCGGCTATTCCGGCCATCGCCATGATCGCCTATAATGACAGGGAGAACAAGGGCCAGCGCGGATACATGGTGAACAAGGATTACGACGCCACGACCTGGACCTCCGTTCTTAGTTCAAAAGATGAATTCCGCATCCACGTAGGAGAC
>CALBIN010000014.1 GCA_937893275.1 uncultured Opitutia bacterium
GGAACGCATTCATTAGCGTGAAGGATGCCGACAAGGAGCAAGCCCTTGTAATTGCAAAGGGACTGTCGGATCTTGGCTTTAATATTTATTCCACAGAAGGAACCGCTTCGTTCTTTCGTGACAACGGCCTTGTCGCGGAACATATTCTTCGAATTAGCGAAGGGCGACCGAATATTGCCGACTTTATTAAGAACGGAAAGATTCAACTCGTAATCAACACTCCGCTTGGACTGATTCCTCGACGTGACGAAAACGGCATTCGGAGCGAAGCGGTCCTCTATAGTGTTCCCGTAATGACGACGTTAGGTTCCGCTTTTGCCGCACTCGAAGGTATTCGATCATTGAAGGAAAAGGATTTCGGCGTAAAATCTCTTCAGGAATACTCGAAAACTTTCAGCAGTTAGTTTTCCCATGGTATCCATCGTAGCACTTTTGCATGGTCCCGATCGTCCTGGAATAGTGGCGAAGATTGCCGGATGGATTCATGAAAGGGGCGGCAATGTGCTCCATGCGGACCAGCATCTCGATCGTGAGGAGGACGTATTTTTTCAACGTGTCGAGTGGTGTGCAGCAGAAGAGGAAGACCTCGATGCTGAATCTGATCTTTTCGCCAAAATGGCCGAAAAAGAGCTCGGGATGAAGGTTCGAATGGCTCTCTCGAACGAACGCCCTCCCGTAGTCCTTTTCGTTTCGAAGGCCGACCACTGTTTGCACGACCTGATTCTTCGTTGGAAAGCCGAGGAGCTTCGTGGCGAAATAGTTGGCGTCGTATCGAATCATGCCGACCTTGATCATCCCACGCAGGAGTACGGGCTGCCGTTTCTGCATATTCCCTGCACGGAGGAAAACAGAGCCGAGGCGGAAGCCGCTCAACTCGAGTTCATACGCAAACAAGGCGCGGGACTAGTGGTGCTTGCTCGTTACATGCAGGTTCTCGGTGAGAATTTCCTAAATCAAGTCGATTGCCCCGTTATCAATATCCACCACTCCTTTCTTCCTTCTTTTGCAGGAGCAAAACCTTACCACCAGGCTTATCGACGAGGCGTCAAGATTATCGGAGCTACTGCACATTTCGTCACTCCGGCACTGGATGAAGGGCCAATCATTTGCCAAGATGTCAACCAAGTGAGTCATCGCAACGGCGTGCGGGATCTCATCGCCAAAGGGCGTGATCTTGAAAAAATAGTCTTGGCTACCGCGGTGCGTCGACAGCTTGAGAACCGAATCCTCGTTTATAAAAACAAGACAGTAGTCTTCGATTGATGTACCGAGGCTATGTTTCTTTGGTCTTCTACATATATGAATTCTCGTTCTTTCAAAGGATACATCTTTTAAACCCGCCGTTGACTTCCCGAGCCTTTTAAAGAAAATGCTCCATCTTTTAGTTTTATCCCATGGACAAAGATAACGAAAACAAACCTCTTGAGGAAAACAAGTCGCCCGACGATACGGATGGCGATGAAACAACGGCCGAAAACGCTGCGGAACGACTCTACGATGAACGCGAGTCTTGGAATAAGAGCAAAAACTCTCTCTTTCTGATTCTTGGAGTCATTGCAGTAGCCGTTGCGGTTTCCTACTTTTACGAAGACTCCGTTATTGATGAGGCAAGTGAACAAAGTTCTCAATTCCTTGCTGCCGATATCGATGCCGCGCAGGCGGAGAAACGCTTCAAAAACTTCTCCGATGAATTTGACGACAAACTCGGAGGCGTTGCACGCTTCAGATCCGCCGTCCTGAGCTACAAGGACGGACGTTTCAGTGAAGCTGCAGCGACTTTTGCCCAAGCGGCCGAGGAACTGGGAGAACTCCCGCCCCGAGGGAGAGCATTGCTTGGGCAAGGGGTTTCTTTGATTAAGTCCGAAAAGATCGTAGAGGGGCAAAGTGTACTCGATAAGCTCGCGG
The DNA here is from genome assembly GCA_937893275.1 of uncultured Opitutia bacterium. Taxonomy (GTDB): domain Bacteria; phylum Verrucomicrobiota; class Verrucomicrobiia; order Opitutales; family Seribacteraceae. The sequence continues at coordinate 1,906 of CALBIN010000014.1, forward strand.
AGGATTCACTTGCTCTTCCCGCCGACAGATCCGAAGCCATTTATCTCTTGGCGACCTTGGCGTTAAGGGAAGGTGACGACGAGGCCTTTGAGAAGCACAAACTCTCCTTGGGTTCGGGCGAAGGCAATTCCACTCTCTTTAAGCTTCTGACTCGTTATCAAAAAACCAAGGCCATCGTGGCTAATGCCGAATCTCTATCCAAGCGTAATACCGAACGCGGAGAGAAGCACCTAAAGGATAATAAAGCTCGAGAAGGAGTCGTGACTCTCGATAGCGGTTTGCAGTACGAGGTCTTGGTTGACGGGAATGGTTCAATTCCAACTCGAAATGATGAAGTAAAGGTTCACTACCATGGAACCCTTGTTGATGGCGAGGTCTTCGATTCCTCCGTTGAGCGTGGAGAACCCTCCACTTTCGGGGTAACTGGCGTAATCAAGGGCTGGACTGAAGCTCTTTTGCTGATGAAAGTCGGTTCCAAATGGAAACTTACCATTCCCTCCGATCTTGCCTATGGAGAATCAGGTTCGGGCGCTATCGGGATCAACGAGGTTCTCGTCTTCGAAGTCGAACTCCTCGGCATCACTCCCAAGGAATTGCCCAAACCGGATGAAGCGATCAGCGATGCCAACGTGTCCGGCGTTCTTGACCTAAATACAACCTCGGCGGGCGAGGCCAATGCCAGTGCCCCAATCGTCATCGAAGGCAACGGTTCGAAAAACTAGTCTTCCATCATTTTGAGGAACGCGAGTTCGTCCAAAACGGTCACCTTCAGTTTCTCGGCCTTGACCAATTTGGATCCTGCTCCGGGACCGGCCACGACGTAACTGGTCTTTTTGCTGACGCTTGAAGAGACGCGTCCACCAAGAGCCTCGATTTTTTCGCCAGCTTCTTCTCTTGTTAGCATGTCCAACGTTCCCGTCAGGACAAAGGTTTGACCTGACAACCGGGCATCCGCACCAAAGGTGGTGAGGATGCACTCCAAATTTAGTCCCTGTTCTTGAAATCGCGGAATTCGATTACTATTCGAATCATCGGCAAAATAAGCCCGAATGCTATCGGCCATTATGTCTCCCACGCCATCGATTGCGGTAAGATCAGCCTCGCTCGCCTTCGAAAGGGCTTCTAGGGATCCTATCTCTCGAGCAAGATCCTTGGCTGCAGTAGCGCCGACGTGCTTGATCCCCAAACCGCAGACTAATCGCCAAAGCTCTTGCTTCTTGCTTGCCTCAAGAGCTTCCAACAGGTTGTCAGCCGACTTTTCGGCAAACCCTTCCAGTTGAAGGAAATCGTCCCGTCCGAGATCATAAAGGTCGGCGACGTCGCGCACCAGTTCACGTTCCACCAACTGCTGAATGACAGCTTCCCCCAGATTTTCTATATCCATGCAATTTCGCGATGCATAGTACTGTATGCGACCCCGGATCTGGGCGGGGCAATCGCGACTCGGGCAACGCCAAGCTGCCTCGCCCTCTGCTCTCAATAATTCTGTATCGCACTCCGGGCATTTTGTCGGAAAGGAATAGGGTACTGCATCTAATGGACGTTTTTCCAGAATTGCCTTTACGACTTGCGGAATGATTTCCCCTGCTTTTTCGACGACGATCGTATCGCCGATCCGCAAATCCTTGCGAGCGAGTTCATCGGCATTGTGAAGAGTGGCTCGGGCAACGGTACTCCCGGCTACGACCACGGGCTTTAGATGGGCCACGGGGGTTACGGTCCCGGTTCGGCCCACTTGTGTTTGGATGTCTTCGAGAATGGTTTCTTGCTGCTCGGTCTCGAATTTGTAGGCAATGGCCCAACGAGGAGCCTTTGAAGTCGCACCTGCCTCGACCTGCATGGCGAGTGAATCGAGCTTAATCACCGCACCGTCTGTCGGGTATTCGTATTTATGCCGAAGCAAATCGAGCTTCTCGATGGCAGACCATGCATCTTCTGCCGATTCCACCAACCAACGATTTTCGACCGTCGGCAAATTCCAGTCGAGTATGGCGTCATGGAAATCACTCTGTCTAGTAAACAAGCCCTTGGGCTTGCTGGCACCCAAACCATATAGAACAATTCCCAGATTACGATTGCGGGCTTCCTTTGGATCCAAAAGCTTGACTGTGCCGGCGGCCAAGTTACGGGGATTGGCATAAAGGTTTTCTTCGGCAGCCTCGCGATCCTTGTTAATACGTAAAAACTCTTTGTACGACATGAAGATCTCTCCCCGAATTTCAATGAGCTCCGGGATCGCGGAACTGCCTTTGATTCTTTCGGGAAGTGCCTTGATGTGAAGAATATTTTGGGTGACGACGTCCCCCTCCACTCCGTTTCCTCTAGTCACGGCTCGCACTAAAACACCTTTTTCGTAGGTTAAGGAAATAGCCACGCCGTCAATTTTCGGTTCCACCACGTAAGAGAGTGACTCGAGGTCGAATAGTTTTCCCAGTCGCTGGTCAAACTGCAGAAACTCCTCTTTGGCATAAGTGTTGTCGAGGCTGAGCATTGGCACGATGTGCCGATAGCTCTCAAAGGCGGTCAGGCGGTCGTCGCCGATTGTTTGGCTTGGAGACAAGTCCTCGGTACCATTCCCCAAAGACTTTTCGCTTGGGGGCTTCTCGTCAAAAAGATCTAGTTGCGATTGATTCTTTTCAAGCTCGGAAAGCCGGTTCTTCAACCTGTCGTATGCTCTGTCGGAGATTTCAGGGTTGGCGTGGCGATAGTAAAGTTCGTCATGCCCACGGATTTGCTCGCGCAAGTCCTCAATCCTTCCTTTGCTTTCTTTGGCAGTCACTTTCAGTCGGCAGGTAGTCTCAACGAGCACCGACTGCTTGTTCCATTCGGTCCAGCGCTTGCTCGAGAAGGGCTCGCGTACAACCTAGGTTGAGTCGAAGAAACCCGGGTGAACCGAAGTCCGCTCCATCGGATAACGCTACGCCCGCCTCTTCGAAAAACTGTTGCGGATTTTCAACAGCGAGCCCGCGAGCATCAATCCAAAGCAAATAAGTTGCAGAAACGGGGAAAGGGAAAAGCCCCGGAATGCCTGCCAGTCGGGATAGCGCAAGGTCTCTGTTTGCCCGGAGGTAATGCAAGAGACGTTGGCGCCAAGGTTCTCCATGACGATAGGCTGCTTCGGCCAGGGCGAAACCCATTGCGGGTGGGTCGGGCACTATCCCTGCACACGCCTTTTTGTATCTGTGCCGTAGTTCAGGATTGGAAATAATCGCAAAAGAACATCCAAATCCAGGCAGGTTGAAAGTTTTGCTTGGAGCCATCAAGGTGATAGTCTTGTCGGCGATTTCAGGAGAAATGGCGGCTAAAGGCACATGCGTGGCTCCCTCATCAAGTAGAAGGTCACAGTGAATTTCATCCGAACAAACAGACAGATCATGACGGAGACAGAATTCAGCAAAGCGTTCCAACTCGGCACGAGTAAATTGCGTACCCACCGGATTGTGAGGGTGGCAAAAGAGGAAGGTCTTGGACCGAGAAGAAACTGCAGTCGCAAGAGCATCGAAATCGATTGTGTGCCTGTCTCCTTCAAGAGTCATCGGGATGCCTATGAAGTTTTGTCCAAAATTCCCCGGAGCCGTTAGGAAGGGGGGGTAAACGGGTATGTTGGAGAGAACTTCATCGCCCTCTTTCCCCATTGCTCGAATGGCGATGTTGAAACCACAGACCATACCTGGAAGCCAAACCAACCAATTAGGTTGAATCCGCCAGTCGTGTAGCCTGTCCATGCGCTCGACAACTAGTTCGGTCAAAGCAGGCGATGGCTTCCCGTAACCGAAGTGCCCAAAACTGGCGAGCTCTTTGGCGATTTCAATTACTTCCGGGGCAGCGCGATAATCCATATCCGCCACCCAAAGAGGCAAGATGTCGCGTCCTTCGTACTTACCCCATTTAAGGCTGTTTCGACCTCGGCGGTCGGGAACCTCGTCAAAAAATGGATCGGCGTGGCTCAACGCCCAAGTCCAGCAAGTCTACTGCCAAGAGTAGAGGTATTTAAGACCGATGAAGTTCATATCTTTCTCGGCGGGGCGTTGGTAGTCGATCGAGATTCCATGAATATCGTTTATCCACCACGTGAATCCGACGTCCCATTTCCAGTCATTGTCTCCAAAATCGCTCCACATTCCGTAGAAACTGCCACCGAAGTACATGGAAAGATCATCCGTGAACAACATTTCCGAACCCACCATTAGACTCCAGTTGAAGCCGTTGTCATCCAAATGAATCCGAGCGTCATCGCTATAGTAACCTAAACCGATACCAAAATAAGGGCGAAACATACCGTTTTGAAAGACATAGTCATCGTAATGCATTATGTAATCCAAGGTTAACCCCCAAGATGACTCGTCTCCAAGACTGGAACCTAAATCGTAGTTTCCGTACTCCAATGCCAATCGCCAATCGGTAGACTGCGTTGCGGGACTGTTGGCCATTATGGATAGGACGTCTCCATTAGCTTGTTGCATGGCTTTGTCACCATCCGCCATGGAATATCCAAATCCCAGATAGTACTCTCCAAGACGCGACTTGGCAGAGAGGGAAGTAACCCAGAAGAGAGAAAGGAAACAAAGAAAATGACTAAGGAATACTTGTTTCATATAGTTATACACTAGAACAAGCTCGGCAGTTTATAGTCAACGAATAAATGGTATGCAAATCCTCTAGAGCAAGGGTTTGAGGATCATTGCAGCACTCTTGAAAAGACGTGCCGCCACCTTCTTGCGGGCAAAAAAACCAAGTTGTGGGAAATTGCCGACGTCCTCCCAATTCTCGTAAAACATGGGACTTGATGGCGATACCGCTTCCATCCCCGGCCTAAGTCGAAAAGAGGAATAAATCCGAAAGGGCCAAGGGTCTATAAGGGGTAAGCTTTCCGAAATTCGATTAAGAATTCTGTTGAATGTGCGAATGACGGGAACTCCTTTCTGGATCGCAATCCGATAACTATTTGCCGGTGATGCAACCAACTGGATGCTTTTGCGAAGTTTTTTAGCGAATGCCTTGTCCCTAACGATAAGACCGACTTCGGTATTGTAATCGACCGATCGAGGGTCGAAATTGAAGGAACCGACATAGGCGACTTCTTCGTCGATCACCATCGATTTGGCATGCATGGAAAGGAAAGGTGGGGTGCGAAGGTGGTCGTTTCGGCGATCGAGTCGCTGAATAGTTTTTGCCGAAGCATCAAGGCGGAATGGAAATGCCGGAAGGGATTTATCGATTTTGAAAGGAATTCTCCGGTAGTTGCCAATTTCATCGTTTGTCGGTCGACGAGACAGAAGATCGTAGTAGGCCATCATCTTATGAATATCCGGTGGCATCGGCTTGAATTCCCACATCTCGAAGCCAAGTTCTTCCAAATAAACCCGCTTTTCCTTGTAATTGGCCGCATAGGTTGTCCAGCTATCAGTTGCCGCTAGACTATTTGTAGATACGACAATCCGTAGATCAGGGTTCGTGGCTTTGATCTCACGAAAGAGAGCAATGGCTTTTTCGCTCAATACGACATAAGGGGATTGTATGAAGATTTCTCTTTTGGCATTCGCCACTAACTCCGACAACTCTTGAGCAACGCGGGATTGTGACTCGGGGGATTGAACGGTTTTGTCGGGAGAATCGAACACCCATTTGATTTCCTCAACAAATGCCATTGGCTTGATGAAGGTATCAGTGACGTGATTTGCTTCGCTTGCCTTTTCCGAAAGTTCGCCAAAGAGGTGATTCAGCCGAAAGTTTTCCTTGGTAAGAAGAGATGGAAAATCTTGGTCTTCAATCAGTTCGCGAATATCCTCCAAATCTCTCGCAGACACCGATACAGCCGACTTCCAATACTCGCGAAAGGAATTTAGGGCAGGTTCGGGCTCCGGAGTTACGACTAATACGTCACGATCCTTGTAGTTCAAACCGATGGCACGATCGAAATAATGGTTCGCGTAGTTGCGACCTCCCGTAATTACGAGTCGATCGTCGACAATGAACAACTTGTTGTGATGACGTACGTTAAAGGCGTGGAAATCGTAGGCTAGGCTGGCAAGTTCTTCTATTGTGGATGGGGCAAGTTGGTTAAAGGTCGGGTTGTAGAACTTAATCCGAAAATTGGGGTCGAACGAGGCGAGGAACGCGACCATCTTCGGATCTTGCTCTCCAAACATCTGGTCGATGAGTATTTCTACCTGAATCCCACGTTGCTTCACTGCACGCAAGAGTTCCCAAAGGACATAGCGTCCGGTCTCATCCGTTTTCCACTTGAAGGTCTGTATACGGACGCTTTTTTGGGAGGAACGTATCAAGTTGATGCGGGCAGCAAGAGCTTCATCTCCATGATCCAAAAGCAAAATTTTCGCCTTTTTCTCGATCTTTGTTTCCTCGATGACTTTTCGCCAGAGTTCATAGGTTCCCAACTGCTTGGGATTAGAAAAGTCGTCGAGAGACTTTTCCGGAGGCATGATGGCCACCTCAATTGTTCTACAACTCGCTACGCAAAATAATAAAAATACCGCGAAGACTAATCGTTTGCAGCATTGGCAAAAAGTTTGAAGAAGGGGTATGATCAAGTCGAGAAATGCTTTAATGAGAGCCGATTGTTGCCGAATCGTTACATTAGCACAATGTTCTAATTTTGATCTCGCGTCCCAAAAACAGATCAATATTCACCAAATCCTTTCGGCTAGGATTTTACCTTAATTGGAATTATCGACTCGAAATCGTGGATGCCGCAAAACGGAGGCGAACATAAACGAAGATATCAGGATGAGTGATGCCGAAATCCAAGCCACTCCAGCAAATCCTGTCTGCGACAACACCCAGTAACCCAGAAAAGGCGCCAGCACGCCCCTTGCTCCAGTAAAAGCGACATGGGCTCCCATGTACTCGGTTTCACGCCCCTTGGGGGCTAGTTTCGTAACCCATAAACTCCACGCGATCGAAGAACCACCAGTTCCAATTCCGGCTAATGTTGCTCCTATGCAAACTCCAATAAAGCTCTCGGCGTTGAAATATACAAGTGAAGCAAAAAGCAAAAACACATTCAATAATAGACGAAATCCGATGAAGTGAAGGTGATCGAACAACCCCCCCCAGAGGCGGGCACTCAAGACCCTCGCAATGGAAAAAACCACCACGGCAACTAAAGTCACTTCCTCGTTGCTCATTTCCAACCCTCCTTCGCCGGCAAGATATTCAACACGTAGTGGCAAAGTCATCAATACCCCAAACCCCATGACCATCCACCCACATAGCATCCGCCCGAAGAGTTTGTCCTCCCATGCGATGGAAAACCCTGAGAAAAAGGACACATGTTTTTTCTTCGGCAGGTCCAGTGGAAGGGAAGGGATGGGGAGTAGGGTCGCTGCAGAAGCAAGTGCCACCAAGGCCATTCCCGCAAAAATCCATGCATAATTTTCCGGATTGCGGTCAAGGTACACCCCAAAACCGTAAGAAATCGTCATGCCGATCAGAGCGGATACGATAATATTCCAAGAAAGACGCCTTCCTCGTTCTTCAGGAGCGTAGTTGAGACTGTAGACGTGAATCATCAAGCTTGGTAATTGAGCCACACAGAGTTGAGCCGCGACAAGGAAGAACGTAAAGCTAACCGCGCCTTCGGCAACGACCGCACCGGCTATGGAACCTGCGCACAATACCATTAGGCACGCTCCAAAGGTGGTCACGTTCATACGAGACCGAGCGGCAAATCCCATTACCCAAGGAACAATCAACAAACCTGCCGAAACCGCTCCCGAAAGCAGGCTTTTCCAGGTTTCCGAAGAGTCGAAGGCTCTTATGGCAACTAGTAACCCGAAAGTAGAAAAGCCTGTCTCCAGGACACCTGTCATGGTGCTCCGAAGCAAATCGTACCGGAAGGTAAGTCGAGCCGCTCCATCATTCGGTTTTTCTTGTTCTTTCTCGTTCATGCCAAAGTTTAAATTCGAGAGTCTACATGGGATTTTGTTAAAGAAAATACTCGATGCGTTTGCAGAAGCAAGAAAACCGAGTCATGATAATTGTAGGATTCAACAATTGGCATAGTTGCATCCTATGATGAAAACGCCGATTCTCATATTGGATGCCAAGCCTGACGTTTGCAGTTTTGTTTCGCGTCGACTTTACACGAAGGGCTTTGCTTCGGTCTCTTACGGAACTGTCGCCGAAGTTCTGGATCGAAAGTAAATCAAATCTCCTGTTGCAGTTATCGTGCGTTTCCATCTGAAAGACATGGACGGTCTCAAACTCATTCGCGCCCTCCTAATCAGGTGGAGTGAGTTTCGGGTGATCGTACATACCGCAAAGGCCTACCCCGAAGTAGCCCGAGAAGCGATGACCAGTCACGCTTACGCTTTTGTTAACAAGCGTGCCGAACCACGCAAACTCTTAGCCCAAGTGTAAAGTGCCTGTCACGAGGCGGAACGCCATGCTCCTTCGCTTCTTAATCAAGAAATCACAAAATGGGCGAATCAATCAAAATGAAGTGCGGTAGGTTCGAGTCGTACTTCAGCTGAGTTCCCGAAATAGAGGAAGTTGTCGGGTAGGGGAGACATCTACCGTATTGGACCATTCTCCAATGGCGACGAGATGAAAACTCAAGTGGTTTCCTCGGTCAACTTGCACCACCGAACAATCGTAACGGAGAGATCGCTCATTTGGGGTATTACAATAGCACCGTAGGTGCAGATTGGATATGGAAAGGACGCTTTCCCGTAATCATATCAACCGCAGTGGAATATTTGCAGGAACCGTGGAAAGCCCGAGTATGCGAACCTCTGGGCACGCTTCTTTATCTTTCCGATTGGGCCTGTTCGCGGCATGGTAAGGACTCCGAGCGCTTTTCCGAAATATTGGCTCCCGACTGTGTTCGTTTCTCGAGCTCAGAAAATCACAATGCTTGGATTGAAGCTGCCTACGATGCCTTGACCAAAACTGAATGGCTTCCGCCGGTAGCTTCTGCCAGTTGGAATTGAGACAATTCAAGAGAAAACGTCAGCGACCGAACTTTTCTTCAAACTCCTTTTCCGCTGCTTCGTCGCCGATGAGGATAATCTCGCCGTCTTCTGAGAAGGTATCGTTCGGGCCCGGGGTGATGAGGGTTTCTGCCACATGTTTAATGGCAACAATACTGCAACCGGTCTTTTCGCGTATATTGCAATCCTTTACAGATACGCCGACGAGGGCGGAAGGCGTCTTCTGGCTGAATACGTCTAGACCTTCCGTGACCATGAGGATTTCGGCACGATTGAGGAGGTTGAAAAAGGTGTTTGCGCCCATGTGGTCCTGCGACATGACGAAGTCGGCACCCGCTCGGTGCAGAGGTTCCACGTTTCTGTGAAGGAAAGCTCGTGTGATGATTTGAATGTCCGGACGTAGCTTCCGGCAATATATCGTGAGATAGATATTGGTTTCGTCACTGTGACTGGTGATAACGACGGCGGGAGCCTTGTTTATCCCGGCTCGCTCGAGGACAGAACGCTCAGCAGCGTCCCCAAGTATAGCAAACTTGACTTTACTTGCCTTCAACTCATCCGTCTCGACTACGCGATAAGGTACTTTGGTTTCTTCTAGGGCAAAGGCCGTTGCACGGCCCACGCGTCCTGCTCCGATGATTATGACCGGTGAGTTGTTGGTCTCGTAGTGGCAGAATTTTTCGTCATAACTCGAAAAGTTGCTTTCCGTTCCGGCGAGAAGAAGAACGGTGTGATTTGTCAATACGGCATCAGGATCGGGGTTATCGAAGTGTCCACGTTCCCACATACCTACGACATTGACGCCGAAGTCCTCGCGAAGGTTCGTTTCTTTAAGTGACTGACCGACCAGGGGAGTTCCGTGAATGGTTGCTTCTGCGATAAGAACTTCGTCGAAAGAGCCGATGACATGAGTACGCGTATCCGTACAGGAAATACGACGGGCAAGGAATGTGCCCATTTGTTTGGCATTGTGAATCACGTGATCAGCCCCGGCAAGGGTCAGTACGTCTTCGGAGCCGGCACGGGCACAATGGGCGGCGACAGTAACGTCGGGGGCAGCGTCTTTGGCGCGAAAAGCGACGTTGACGTTGCGGATATCGTCGTCGGTCGCGACGACCATAGCAGCATTATCGATAGAAGCTTTGTTAAAAGTTTCGACTTCATCCAAACTGCCGAGCATGACGGGCATGCCCATATCGTGAATCTCAAGAGCCTCATTCATCTTTTCCACAATGATCACGAAGGGATAGCCGAATTGCCGGAGTTTATCCATTAACGCGTGGCTTACGGAATCATAGTGAGTCAAAATCACATGCTGTTTCTCGACTGGGTCAAACTTTCGAGGTACGCGAGCCCCGGTTTGATACTCCATGAAAGGCTTATACAGAAACTCCATGAAGAAAAACGGAAGGACGATGAATAGGTAGATGACACCTGTAAACATAACTACCATCGAAAAAATGCGACCACCGTCTCCGACAAAGTGAATATCGCCGTAACCCAGGGTGGACATTGTGGTCAGGACCCAATAAAAACTTTCCACAAGATTTATGTCTCGGGTTTCTCCAATTACAAGCAGTTCAGCCGACATCAAGTGCCTGTAGACCGCCATGTAGACAGAAACAAAGAAAAGCAGAATAAGGACGAACCAAAAAATGCGCGAGGCGTTGCGCGTTTTGTTGCGATGCTTAAAAACGCTTGGAATCGAATGAACGATGTGCTTCACAAAAGAAAGGTGTGATCAGAGAGACGATATAATCATCTCTAAGTAGAAGGTCTAGTGGGTGCATTACAAGTACGGAATGATTTCATTTTTTATACATTTCGGATTGCTTGGAAGGGAAGGGCGCACCAACTTTTGCTTCAATGCAGTGCTTTTCCTTTGTTTTTCTAATCTACTTGTTAATTTCATTCGGGCTTTCCGGCGATGAACTTACATCGCCTCAGCCTTTCGACAGGCTCACCTTTCACACACCCCCCGAACCCTTGGCGAAAGGAGCCGTCACGAATGACTGGCCTCGTTTCAACGGACCTTACGACAATGCAATCGCGGTGGAAAAGCCATTACTCAAGAAATGGTTGCCTGCAGGACCCACTCTCGTCTGGGAGGCAGAAAAAGGCGAAGGCTACTCCTCGCCGGGAATCAAGGGAGAACGGTTAGTCCTTTTTCACAGACTGAATGGAAAGGAAACGGTAGAGTGCCTTCACCCCGAGACCGGCAAGCGATATTGGAGTTACGAATACCCCGTAGAATACAGGGATCGCTACGGTTATTCAAACGGTCCTCGCACCAGCCCTGTCATTGATGGAGATCATGTGTATCTACACGGAGTAACCGCTTGGTTAACATGCCTAAACCTCGAGACGGGCAAACTCATATGGAATCGAAACTTGGCCAAAGAATTCGCCGTTCCCGAATACTTCTTTGGAAAAGGATCAAACCCTATTATTGCAGGTGACAAGTTGATCCTGAACATAGGCGGATCGGAAGATCGGTGCGTCGTTGCCTTTGACAAGAAAACGGGCAAACAGGCGTGGATCGCAAAAGATTCCTGGGGCGCCAGCTACTCTTCTCCAACTCTTGCAAAGATTCATGGCAAAGAGGTCTGTCTCGTTTTAACCGGAGGAGAAAGTCGTCCACCCAAAGGAGGGCTCTTGCTTCTTGATCCCAAAACAGGCAAGAAACTCGCTCGTTTCCCATGGCGTGCGGATAAATACGAATCTGCAAATGCTGTGCCACCAGTGCCTGTTGGCAAAAACCGGGTGTTCCTTTCCGAATGCTATGAATTGGGCGGAGTAGTAGTCGAGTTCAACGAAAATTTCGTACCAAAAGTGCTATGGAAGAAAACCGACTTCAATATTCATTGGATGACCCCCATACTCTCCGACGGCCATCTTTATGGGGTGAGCGGCAGGCATCAGCAAGGAGCTGAAATGGTTTGCGTAGAAGTGGATACGGGTAAGGAGGCATGGAGAAAACGCATTGCCTGGGAGCAAGATGTGCAGGATCGAAAACTTCGCCTCGAAGCCTTTCGAGCCTCGCTTCTTCGTGCCGACGGGCATTACCTATGCCTTTCAGAACTGGGCAGTCTCCTATGGCTTGACCTTTCTCCACAGGGCGGGGAAATTCTTTCCTCCGCACAGCTTTTCTTTGCTTCGGGCACATGGACTCTCCCTGTAGTGTCTCGGGGGCTTCTTTACGTTATGCAGAACGAAACCGATCGCATGTCCGACACCCCTACTCGCATCCTTTGCTACGATCTGCGCAAAAATTGAGGCGACAATGACTACACCTCGCGACGAGCTTGTCGAGGTCTTGCCTCTGTCCGGTTTCGACCAATCTCTCACCTATGCCGTGCCTCTTCCCTTTTGCGGAAGATTGGCGATCGGTTCATTGGTTCGAATTCCTCTTGGTAGGAGGCAAGTGATGGGGATCGTCACAAGCCTCACCCCAAAGGTGAAACCGGAAGCGTCAAAGTTGAAGTTTCTGATAACACTTGCTCGAGAAGAACCCGTCCTCACTCCCGATCTCGTTTCTTTGGCTCGCTGGTTGGCCGACTATTACGCCGCCAAGCAGGAATCCGTACTCGAAGCCATGATTCCCGCAGCTGTTCGTGATGGTGCCAAGGAAAAAACTCGTCGACTGATTGAAATTAATAGCGAAATCCTCGAGAAAGATGCAACCGCTCTCGTGTCTAGAGCTCCCAAGCAAGCTGAGTTACTCACATTTCTGAGAAAGCAACGTAATCCGGCTCCTCGTGAGGCTACATTACAAGTGCTTGGGATTGGTGCGGGTGCCTGCGACGGACTTGTCGAGAAAGGGCTGATCTTGGAAAATCGAGAAAAGGTGAACAGAGTCGCCTACGACGATGAGTTTGCTACAGGAGAAAAAGTCGCCCGTGAAGCTCCCAAGCTCACCGATGAGCAAACTGTCGCCGCCGAGGAACTCCGAGCCTGCGTAGGAACTAAGAAATTTGCAGTTCGACTCCTACAAGGAATCACTGGTTCGGGGAAGACAGAGGTCTACTTTGCAGCCATGGAAGATGCTTTGCAGTCAGACGGATCCGTTCTGTTTCTACTCCCCGAGGTGGCCTTGGCTCCACAAACCGTGGCTCGGCTCCGCGGCCGTTTTACGGAAGACGACACGGAGGTCGTAGTCTGGCACAGTCACCTTTCCGCTGGTGAACGTTTGGATGCTTGGAGTGCCGTAGCGTCAGGACGAGCCCGTATCGTCGTGGGGGCGAGATCCGCTGTTTTTGCTCCCTTGCGAAACCTGCGCCTAGTGGTAGTCGACGAGGAGCACGAGCCCGCCTACAAACAAGAGGAGACGCCGCGTTATCACGGTAGGGACGTCGCGGTTTATCGTTCCATGCTGGCCAACGCGACCTGTGTGCTCGGTTCCGCTACTCCATCGCTAGAGTCCGTTCGAAACGTTCGGTCAGGCAAATACGGATTGATCGAACTCACTCATCGCATAGATGGTCGAGAACTTCCTGCAGTGCACATCGTGGACATGCGTCGCGAAGCTCTCAGAAAAGATTCCAGTCTCGTACTA
>CALBIN010000015.1 GCA_937893275.1 uncultured Opitutia bacterium
TCTAGTTGTTGCGGGGGTAGTTACAAGGTGTTATTTATTAATCGATTATGATGCAGATTGTCGAGCTTTTTTTTGCTGACCGAAAAGACCGCTTGACGCTTTCCCTCTCAGGCGTTGGATAGCCGATCACATGCAAATTAGCTACGATTTGAACGGGGCGCTTGATCGTACCCTACGCGAAACCGCTTCTCGCACCGATGGATTCGACGAGGACTTCTCTCCGGAAATACGCCCTGCCGACCTGCGTTTCGGCGATTATCAAGCCAATGGAGTCCTTCCCTTTGCCAAGAAGCATGGCTTGAATCCGAGGGAAATGGCCGAAAGACTGATGGAGGCACTGGGAGAGGACGAATCACTGGATGTGGATATTGCAGGACCTGGTTTTCTGAATTTCCGCTTCACTCCGGCCTTTCGATTGGCTTGGATGCAAAAGTATTCAAGCATTCAGGATTTCCGCAAGGCCTTCCAAGCTGGTCGTAAGCCCTTTCGGGTGGTGGTTGATTTTTCTTCTCCGAATACAGCGAAACAGATGCATGTGGGGCATATCCGATCTACAATAATAGGAGATGTCATTTCGCGACTCTTCAATTTTGGCGGAAACGAAGTGACGCGAGACAATCACATTGGTGACTGGGGCACACAATTCGGCATCCTCATCCTTGCAATAAAACGATCAACAATCAATCTAGACGATCTCGGTGAAGACGGTATTGCCGAGCTTGAAGATTTATATCGCGAGGGAAACCAGTTGATCGGCGAAGACGAATCCTTACGCAAGGAAGCTCGTTCCGAACTCGTTAAGCTTCAGCAAGGAGAAAAGGAAAGCTTGGCGATATGGGAAAAGGTGAATGCGATAAGCTCAGCCTCTTTTTCCAAGGTGTACGATAGGCTTGGCATCCGTTTCGACGAAATCCTTGGCGAAAGCTTCTACCGGGACAAAGTGAATGCCGTCTACGAGGGATTAACCAAACACGACATCTGCGAGGAGAGCGATGGGGCGATGGTCGTCTTCCATCAGGAACACAAGCGTTTCGCCAAGCAGCCATTCATTGTCCGGAAGTCGGACGGGGCCAGCAACTACGCCACCACTGACCTCGCTACCGTCTGCTATCGCACGGACGAACTGGGCGCCGAGGAGATCGTTTACGTAACGGACGGTCGCCAGCAGGATCACTTCTCTCAACTGTTTCTCACCACTGAAAAGTGGTTTGCCGCCGAGGGAAAGACGGTGCCGCGCCTTCGTCATGTCTGGTTCGGTACAATCCTAGGCGAAGACAACAAGGCCATCAAGACACGGGAGGGACAACCCATAAAACTTCTCGATCTTCTCGACGAAGCCATTTCTCGAGCAAAGGTCATCGTGAGGCAGAAGAATCCAGAGCTCGACGAATCCGAGATGGAAAAACGTGGCCGCATCATCGGGTTAGGTGCCGTTCGCTACGCCGACCTCTCTCAGGACCGTACGCTTGACTATGTTTTTTCGTGGGACAAGTTGCTTGCCCTTCAGGGGAATACCGCACCCTACCTCCAATATGCCGTCGCCCGCATCCGAAGCATTTTTCGTAAACTGGAAATCGAACCCGGGTCCGGTGAAGAGGATGCTTCGGTTCTCGTCACCGAGTCCGAAAACGTTCTTGCCCGAAAGTTGATTTATTTTCCTTCCGTTCTCGAGCAGACGGCGCATGAACTGAAACCGCATCACCTCTGCGGATACTTGTACGAACTGGCTACCGACTTCAGCTCTTTCTACAACGCAGACAAAGTGCTGGTTGATGAATCTGACATACGAGCCCGCCGCTCGCTACTTTGCGCCAGAACTTTGTTGATTATGGAAACAGGGTTGGATCTTTTGGGAATCGAGACTTTAGCCAAAATGTGAGGCGAATTTAAATCCGCCAAAAATCCAACCTCCGAGCCTTTTCTCTAGTACTCGAAAAATTGGATGGACTGAGCTTCGGAGCTAAACATCTTCCACTTTTGACCATCGCGTTTGAGCGTGTGGATAATGGTGACGCGATTATCACGGAAAGCGGCGTTACCCGAAATCTTCTGTGTCGCTTGCGTGACTTTAATTCGAGCCTCGTCCCCACGGACGTCGATAACTTGGGTCTTTTCCAAGGTATACTTGAGTCGAAGTCGGGCGAAAATGTAGCGCATCATGTCGCGAGAACTTTCGAAG
>CALBIN010000016.1 GCA_937893275.1 uncultured Opitutia bacterium
CTATTCCACGATCCTTTACGAACACGAGTGTGTTTGCAGTGCCGAGATCGATACCGATATCGTTTGAGAGAAAGCCAAACAGGTTGCCGAACATGTGCGTCTAATCGTTAATTGTACTTGTTCGGTTTGTCCCGGTTTCCCCTCACCTGTCAAAGGTAAAGGGAGTGAAGGAGTGAGTTTTGCTAAATTTACCTGAAATATAGACCTCGGTTTCAATGTTTTTATTCACCAGTTACTTGTTTTCGCGAGGCGATCTTTTCCGCCAGCATTATCAAGGCAATTCCTCCGGCGGCAAGAAATAGAGAATAAAATTGACCTCGCGACATTCCCAGAATCAGAGAGGCGTCCGGTTCGCGAAAGAATTCGTCGGCAATTCGAGCAAAGGCGTATACGATAAGAAATTCCCCGGACAACCTTCCCGGCACACGAGCCGAAATATCCGTTTTCCAGAACCGCCATTGAATGTAAGTGAAAGTTAAAAGCCCTTCGAGGGCAGCGGCATACAATTGAGATGGGTGCCGGGCGATACCCTCGGCAAAATCGGGAGCATGTGGAAAGAGTACGCCCCAAGAAACCTCTGTCGGGCGTCCCCAAAGCTCTCCATTAATGAAGTTGGCAATTCTGCCGAAGCAAAGTCCAGGTGGTACGATGCAGACGATAAGGTCGCCAATGGGAAAGGGGGATTGTTTCGATACACGAGCGTACCAGAGCGTCGCGATACTAACTCCAATGAAACCTCCATGGCTCGACATGCCGCCTTCCCATACTCGAAACAGCATCAAGGGGTCTTCAATTAGTTTCGGCCAGTTGTATAAGAGTGCATGACCGATTCTACCACCTAGCAGAACTCCGAGCACTTGGAAGGTCAGCAGGTTTAGAATTTGTTCGGGTTCGTATGGACTACGGTTTTTTTTCCAAAAAAGTCGTAGCAACATGCCAGCGGCGACAAAGCCGCAGAGATACGATATTCCGTACCAACGAATACCTCCAGGACCCCAATCGCGAAACCCCTCCGGGAATTCATACAGAAATGGGCTCAAGTCATGAACCCAGTATTGAGCTTCAGTTGGCATTACGATTCTTTCGTAGAAGGGTGAGGGGGAAGTGAGCCTGTAACTATTTCGCCTTCCTCTATAACATTACTTTTGCGTCTAGCTAATTCTCGCATGTCGACAGCAACGTCGTCGTGCTCGAAGATTTCTTGCCCGAGAATGCTTTCGATAATGTCTTCCATGGCAAGGACGCCAACCGTGGAACCAAATTCGTCCGCGACGACCACAAGCTGGCTATGCTGAGCAAGGAGGAGGCGGAGAGCTTTGTCGGCCGAAGCGTTTTCAGGGACAAAAACAACCTCTTGGGCAAGTTCTTTGATTATCACTTCATCTTTGTCTTCCGCAGCAGCCTGAAGTAAATCTCTCCTACGTACTATTCCTGTGACTGAATCAATGGTCTCGGCAAATATTGGAACGCGGGCAAAAGGGACGTTTGGATGCTTGGTAAAGACCTCACCCACGGTCATGTCTTCTTCGAAAGCAGTGACCACTGTCCGTGGCGTCATTATGTCTCGAACATGAACGTCGTCGAGACGCAGGGCATTCGTCACAAGGTTGCTTTCATTATTAGACAGGCTTCCCTCCTTCGCTCCCTTTCGAGCCAAGAGGATTATTTCTTCTTCCTCGTCTATCTCGCGTTCGTTGTTTTTGGGCACAACCGCTTTAACTGTAGCTTTGCAGACCTTCGATATGGGTGCCATTACGAAGCGGACGACGGCTAACGGATACACGAGATGAACCTGAAGCCCTCCTCGGTAGGCCACCGCGATGTTTTTCGGGATGATTTCTGCGAAGAAAAGAATGCCCAGTGTCATTCCACCGGCAAAAATCAGCAAGCTGTTGCCGCCATCTCCAAAGGCTTTCTCGGCTAGTCCACCAACCAATGTGGCTCCCAGAGTGTTCGCAATGGTGTTGAGGCTTAGGATGGAAGACATCGTTTCCTCGATTTCCTCCCGGTATCTCTCCAGCAGTTTGCCTTTTCGAGAAGACTTTTTCTTCAAGGACTCGATTTCGACGGGAGTTATGCTCAAGATCATCGCTTCCAAGGTCGAGCAAAGGGCGGAAATTCCAATCGTCAGAGCGATTGCAACAATTAGTTCAGGGAGTAAATTCATCCTTGAGGAAATTTTCGCCCGACTAGATCGGCGATCACCGTTTCCTGACTGTTTCCGTCTTTGTTACAGCCCATTCAAATGTAGCAACTGGAACGGATGGGATGCCTTGTGGATGGAGTGCCCCGCAGGTTAATATTGCGTTTTCCCGTTTGGGTTCTCATTGAGTCAATTCTTTACTATCCAACCATCCTATAAGTGCGAATGCAAGAAATTGTTGAAGAACCTGAACCAAATACTGACCTAAAAACGCTCCCTCTGCGAGATTTCCACCAAGACTTGGGAGCAAAATTTACATCATTTGCATCATGGGAAATGCCACTTGCG
>CALBIN010000017.1 GCA_937893275.1 uncultured Opitutia bacterium
GATGCGCAATGGCGGACAGACCGTCATGCGCACGGATGATGCCTACGTAATGTTCAGCTACCGCAGAGAACCGTTCGTTGCCCGATCCGACCACATGGGATATCACTTTCTTTATCCCGGGCTTTACCGAATTACTGCCGAAGGCTCCGGCTACCAAGCGAAGACTCCCATCGGCTTCGGCCTATACAAGGCCAGTGACAAGCACGGCAACACCGAGTTGATCGGCAACTTCGAAATCAAGCCCGGCGAATCCCGCAAGATTGAACTCACCCAATATTTCGAACCCGATGAATTCTTTTTCCCCGCCGGTTTGAGCCTCAACGCGGCACCTGACGGCAAGATTATCTACATGATGCGCGTCAAAGGCGCGCGGGGTTACAAGGGGGAAGGACTCGCCATCAAGTGGCTGAAGATCGAGGGCCCGCTGGAGGAGGAGTGGCCCCCAACGCGTACCCGCAATTTGCTCACCGGCGTACCGATCATTTGGCTCCCGAAACATCGCATCTACTGGACTCACCCCACCAAGGAACCCAAAGAGCACATGCGCGACATCGTCAAGCGGCTCGCGCCCAAGGCCTTTCGCAGACCAGTGACGGACGCGGAAATCGAATCCTTCGTATCCCTCGCCAAACCGCATCACCCCAAGGAGCAACCGATGCACAAAATGGTTCGCGCCCCCCTGCGTGCCATGTTCAGTTCGCCACAGTTCCTTTTCCATGGTGGCCAACCCGGTCCGCTGGACGACCACGCGCTGGCCACCAGACTCTCTTATTTCCTCTGGAAATCGGTCCCTGACGAGCAACTGTCCGCTTTGGCCCGCGACAAAAAACTAAAAGACCCGAAGGTTCTTGCGAATCAAGTCAATCGAATGCTCAAGGACCCAAGGTCGAACCGATTCGTCGATGATTTCCTGGATGGGTGGCTTGGCCTTGACGAGATCGATGCCACCACTCCCGACGAAAAGCTCTATCCCGAATACGGAGACACTTTGCGTCAGGCGATGCTGGCCGAGTCCCGTCTCTTTTTTCGCGAACTGATCGACCGCAACCTTGCAACCCGCAACTTCATCGACTCGGACTTCACCTTCGTCAACCGCAGGCTGGCCCATCACTATGGCTTGCCCGAAGTTCCCGGAGAACGGATGCGTCGCGTGAAGCTTCCCGCCGACAGCGCGCGTGGCGGGCTCATGACGCAGGCCAGCATCCTTAAGGTCACAGCCAACGGGACCCTCACCTCGCCCGTGAAACGCGGGCACTGGGTACTAAACTCGCTCTTAGGTACGCCACCCCAACCGCCGCCTCCAACCATCAGCGCTCTGGAACCGGACATCCGCGGAGCGGTAACCATCCGGGGGACGCTCGCCAAGCATCGTGACGTAGCCAGTTGCGCCAGTTGTCATCAGCACATCGATCCGCCCGGATTTGCACTGGAGAGCTTCGATCCCATCGGTGGTTTTCGCCATCGCTACCGCACAACCGGCAAGGGTGATTGGACCAAAGAGCGGTACCTTACGGCATACCACCTGGGGCACCCTCTCTACCGTTGGGGCCTCGATGTGGACGCCAGCGGTTCGACGGCCAGTGGAGAAAAATTTAGAGGTATCCGCCGCTTCCGAGATTTGTTACTGAAGGAGGAGGTGCAGGTGGCCCGCAATTTTGTATCGCAACTGATCACCTACGCAACCGGAGCCGAGGTGCAGTTTGCCGACCGCGCGGAGGTGGAACGAATGCTCGCATCGGCAAAGGCGGATGGCTACCTTGTACGCGACCTGCTTCACGCCGTAGTGCAAAGCCGATTATTTTTAAACAAATGAAACTAAACCGAAGAACCTTTTTACGAAGCACCGGCGTGGCGATGGCGTTGCCGTGGCTGGAATCGATGCAACCGGCTTGGGGCAAGGAGCTGGCTCCGCCGAAACGGATGGTCTTGATTTGCAACACGCTTGGCCTGCACGCGCCGGCGTTGTTCCCCAAAAAGACCGGGGCCGACTACGAATTGACCGATTACCTGAGCATCATCAAGGCACACCGGAAAGACTTTACCTTATTCTCCGGGCTTTCCCACCCGCAACAAGGTGGCGAACACCTGTGCGAGATGACTTGGCTGAGCGCCGCCCCAAACCCCGGCATGGACGGCTTCCAAAACTCGATCTCGGTCGACCAATACGCGGCCGGCAAACTCGGCTACGTCACGCGCTTTCCGTCCGTGTCACTGAGCAGCGACTCCGCAATCAGCCAGTCCTATACCGGTAGCGGGGTAATGATCCCCGCCGAGCAACGCCCATCACACATGTTTGCGAAAATGTTCCTGCGCGGAAAACCGGAGGAGATCGCTCGTCAAAAACAAAAGCTGGCCGAGGGCCGCAGCGTGCTGGACGAGTTGCTCAGCCAAACCAGGATACTGCTCAAGAACGCGCCGGGAGCCGATCGCGAGCGGTTGCAGGAATATTTCGAATCCGTCCGCACCGCGGAAAAGAACCTCGCCGAGGAACAGGTCTGGTTCGACCGTCCCAAGCCGGAAGTGCAGGCCAAGGCTCCGCCGGACATCCACGACAAGACCGACCTCGTCGGCCGCATCCGGCTGCTGTTCAATCTCGTTCCTCTGATCATACAGACTGATTCCTCGCGCGTGATCAGTGTCGTCATCCAAAATAACCACGGCGTGCCGCAGGTCGAAGGCGTCGATTCCGAGCACCACAACCTCTCGCATCACGGACGTGACCCCAAGCGCATCGAGCAATTGCTCAAGATCGAGCGGGCCATCATGGGTTGTTTCGACGAATTCCTCACTGCCATGAAAACCAAGCGCGAGGGGGGCGGCACATTGCTCGACACCACCACCACGCTTTTCGGCAGCAACTTGGGCAACGCCAGCGCCCACGATCCACGCAACAACCCCATACTGCTCGCCGGGGGCGGGCTCAAACACGGCCGTTATCTTGCCCACGATGCCAAGAACAACACGCCGCTCTGCAACCTCTTCGTGCATATGCTCAACCAGATGAACCTCAATACCGATCAGTTTGCCAGCAGTACCGGCGAACTAACTCTTTAACATGAAAAGCTTCTCCACACTTTGCGTCGCCCTGTTGGGCATAAACTTATCACTAAACGCCGCCGATATTGCCAAGGCGAAAGCCTCCAACTGGCATCATTGGCGTGGGCCTGATGCAAACGGAGTCGCCCCTACGGCGAAACCACCCACCCACTGGAGTGAGAAAAAGAACATCCGTTGGAAAGCGCCGGTCGAGGGCTTTGGAACATCCACTCCCATTGTGTGGGGTAACAAAGTCTTTCTTCTTACTGCCATCAATACCGGCAGGGTGGATCCTTCCCTCCCGCGTCCGGAGGATCAACCCAAGCGCGTCTTCGACATTACGCACCCGAATACGACCTTCGAGTTCATCGTGCTTTGCTTGGACCGCAAGACGGGGAAAACACTTTGGCGAAAGACGGCCACTAAAATGATTCCGCACGAGGGCACCCACCGCGACAACAACTTTGCCTCGGCATCGCCCACCACCGATGGCGAGCGCCTATATTGCTGGTTCGGTTCGGCAGGTTTGTTTTGCTACGACTTGGAAGGCAAGAAACTTTGGGAGCGCAACTTGGGCAAGGTCAAGATCGGGGCGAGCCTGGGGGAGGGGTGTTCACCCGTTTTGCACAAAGGCAAATTGGTCGTAGTCCGGGATAACCAGGGACAGTCGACCATACTGGCATTGGATGCGAAAAATGGGAAAACTCTCTGGAAGAAAAACCGGGATACTCGCAACGGATGGTCGACACCTGCAGTCGTTGAGTACGGAGGCAAAACGCAGGTGATCACCACTGCCTCAAGACAAAAACCCGGGAATTCCACCACTCCTGGAAAAGTGATAAGCTATGATCTTGAGAATGGGGACCTCATCTGGGAATGCTCGGGCCTGACTGACAATGCGATTCCATGCCCAATCGTTGAGGATGGCGTGGCCTACTGCATGACCGGATACCAAGGATTTTCTCTTCTCGCAGTTCCCATCTC
>CALBIN010000018.1 GCA_937893275.1 uncultured Opitutia bacterium
GGAGAAGCTCTTGCTTGAAGCTTGTCTGGAGATGATGGTAATTCCCGGATTGGTCGTCGGCATTCAGGATATGGGCGCGGCTGGGCTGACTTGTTCCTCGTGCGAGACGGCATCTCGCGGTGACGCCGGTATTGAAATTGATCTTGATCTCGTCCCTCAGCGCGAGGAGGGCATGAACTCCTACGAGATTATGCTTTCAGAAAGCCAGGAGCGCATGCTCGTGATCGTTAATCGTGGACGCGAGAGGGAACTGGAGGAGGTTTTCGAAAAATGGGATTTGCATGCCGCCCAGATCGGTGAGGTCAAGGAAGGCGATCGCATGGTCGTGCGGCACAAGGGTGTCGTGGTGGCTGATATTCCCGCCAAGTCCTTGACCGACGAGGCACCGATTTACGACCAACCTTCTGAAAAACCCGCCCATGTCGCCGCCGCTCGCGACTGGACGCCGAACAAGTACTCCGACTTGCAAACAGGGCAAGTGGAAGAGGCTCTCAAGCAACTGCTCGGGCACCCAACGATCGCCTCCAAGCATTGGATATGGCGACAATACGATCACATGGTCATGGGCGGCACCACGGTTGCTCCCGGGAGCGATGCGGGAGTCGTTCACCTCGCCATCGCCGGGATAGACAAGCGTCTTGCGATTTCGAACGATTGCAACAATCGTTTCTGCTATCTAAACCCGTATCGCGGGGCTCAGATCGCCTTTGTCGAGTGCATGCGTAATCTGGCCTGTTCGGGGGCTCGCGCCTTGGCCGTGACCGACAACTTGAATTTCGGAAATCCGAACAAGCCTGAAGTCTACTATATGCTCAGCGAGTGCGTGAAGGGGTTGGCCGAAGCGTGCAAGTTCTTCGACGTTCCTGTGGTGGGAGGTAACGTGAGCCTTTACAACGAGCATGGCGACGGGGCCATCGACCCCACGCCCGTCGTATCGATGATCGGTCTTATCGAGGGAAGTGAAGACGTCACCCGCAGTTTCGTAAGTGGCGGCGACGAGACTCTCATCCTTCTCGGAGGGCTACCTTTTGAGTTAGGCGCAAGTTATTTCATGCAGACCCGCCACGACCGGAAGGAGGGCAAAGTTCCCGAAGTGAATCTTCAGGCCGAGAAAAACTTGCAGGACTTGCTCATTAGCCAAATTCAAGCAGGTTGCGTATCTGCCGCCCACGACATTTCCGAGGGTGGCCTACTAGTTACGGTGGCCGAAATGCTTTTTGACGATGAGACTCTTGGCGTGGACCTGAATTTGGAATCGAGAGGCCCCTCCAACCGGCTCGATGCTCTTCTCTTTGGTGAAAGCCAAGGTAGAGCCGTATTGGCTGTCAAGGAGGAGCACGTTTCGGACTTATTGTCCGCCGCAAGGGAAACCGGAGTCGATGCCGCGGAGATCGGAACAGTTAACCGCAACGGTCGCTTCCAAGCTATTGTGGGTGGAGAAACGGTTCTAGACGTAGATGTAAAAGGGTTGCGAGAGACTTGGCAGGATTCCATTCCACATGCCATGAATAGCGCTTGAGGCCGATATGAGCGACGAAATTGGACATCACTGCGGTATCGCCCTAGTTCGGCTTCGCAAGCCGTTAGCCCATTACGTTGAGCGCCACGGTACTCCATTGTGGGGGTTTAACCAATTGTTCCTCTTGATGGAGAAGCAGCATAATCGTGGCCAGGACGGTGCGGGAATCGGTTCCATGAAATTGAACGTTCCCGCCGGTGAAGCCTTCATGTTTCGTGAACGCAGCACCAGTTCCAAGGCTTTGTCGAAAATTTTCGGCGGGCAGTTGAGGCGGTATCAGAAGCTGTTGGATGGAGGGCACGCTTATCCGGAATTTCCGGAAACCGTCAAGGAGCGCTTCGATTACGGTGGCGAAATTCTTCTTGGTCATCTCCGCTACGGGACTTCCGGTGGGTATGGAGCCACTTCCTGCCATCCTTATTTTCGCAAAAGCAATTGGCCGGCGAAGAACCTTATGGTTGCCGGCAACTTCAACCTAACCAACGGAGACGAGTTGAACTTAAGCCTCGTCGAACGTGGTCAGCACCCGGTTTTCGACACGGACACCCAAGCCATTTTGGAAGAAGCCGGTTATTATTTGGATGCGGCCAACGATAAGTTGGCTGCCCAAGCTGAGTCCGAAGGTATTGCCGGTCCCGAGGTTTCAAAATGGATCGGGGAGCGTCTCGACTTCTCATCCATCCTTCGTGATGCGGCTCGGAATTGGGACGGCGGTTACGTGATCGCCGGGATCGCCGGGAATGGCGATTCCTTCGTTATGCGAGATCCGTTGGGAATTCGTCCCGGTTTCTTCGTCCGTGACGATGAAGTGGTCGCTTTTGCCTCGGAAAGAGCTCCCCTCATGACCGTTTTCGAGAAGGATGCGTCTGAAGTGGAAGAGATTGAACCCGGAACGGTAGTCATCGTTCGCGCCAATGGCGAAATCTTGACTGAACGTTTTGCGGACGATCCGGGCATACATGCCGGTTGCTCTTTCGAGCGAATATATTTTTCGCGAGGGAATGACCCTGATATTTATGCCGAACGCAAATATCTCGGAGCCTTGCTTGCAACACGGGTGCTCGATTCCGTCGGCATGGATTTTTCCAAAAGCGTGTTCAGTTACGTTCCCAATACGGCCGAGAGCGCATACTACGGGTTGATGGACGAGCTCCGGCGTATTCGTCGAGTGCAGGTAAAGGATCAACTCGGGTTTGCCGCAAAGAACGGCGGGATTACTCCCGAGATGATAGACGATCTCGTAATGGATAATTGGCCTCGGGGTGAAAAAATCGCCAACAAGGACATCAAGCTCCGCACCTTCATCAGTCAAGAGTCGGGCAGGGCGCAGTTGGTTTCTCACATATACGACATCACCTATGGAGTGGTTCGCGAGGGAGAAGATGCCCTCGTGTGTATCGACGACTCCATCGTAAGGGGAACCACCCTCAAGCAAAGCATCCTCAAAATCTTGAGCCGAGCATGTCCTCGCAAGCTTGTCATTGCTTCCACTGCTCCCCAGATACGCTATCCGGATTGCTACGGCATAGACATGTCGGAACTCGGAAAGTTCGTGGCTTTCCAGGCCGCCGTTGCACTAGTGAAGGAAAGAGGATTCGACGGCTTGCTCGAGGAAGTAGCCGAGGCTTGCCGAAAATCTCTGGCGGATGAAAAGGACGCCGGAACCAATCAGGTTAAGCGCGTCTACGAGAATTTTACCGCTGAGGAGATCTCTTCCAAGATTGCCGAGCTCGTGACCCCCGAATCTTTGCCTTGGAAAGGGGAAGTGGAAATTATCTACCAAACCATAGAGAGCCTCCACCAGGCTCTTCCCGGCCATAAGGGGGATTGGTATTTTACCGGAGACTATCCCACGCCTGGTGGATATCGGGTAGTCCACAAGGCATTTCTCAATTACTACGAGAACAAGGACGGCCGAAGCTACTGACGCTTGTGGTAGATGTTTTGAATACCCAAAGGTTTTTGCTTGCTGTATTGTTCAACAGAAACCCTTTGACATGTTCGGGGTTTGTTAAGTTATTGTTCATTCCTTGATGGATACTGCTTACCAGACGCTTGTTTTGAATCGATTGTGGCAAGCGGTGAATGTAGTGGGTGTGGAAAGAGCTTTCAGTTTGCTTGCACTTGAGCATGCCCAAGTCATCTATGCCGAGGACGGAAGCTTTCGGCTTTTTGATGCCGATGCGTGGTTTGCTTTTTCCACAGAGACACCACCTTCTGAGGGTAGCCGATTGATACATACTGTGACTCAGGCGGTGAGAGTGCCTGGTGTGCTTCTTCTCAGGAACTATGATCGAATGTTGCTTAGGGAAATGAAGTTCAATCGTCAGAATTTGTTCGAACGCGATGGGCATCG
>CALBIN010000019.1 GCA_937893275.1 uncultured Opitutia bacterium
AGCTTTTCTCAGCTCCGATGGAGCAAAAGGTGGGTACGGAAGCACCAAGCCCAGCCACCAACCGAAGAAGTCCGGCTACACCTACGCAAATGGTGAGCTTCGGTATTCCAAAAACTCTCAATCCCAAAGGGAAGGCTATTGCCATCGAGGCATGGGTGAAGGCTGACAGGAACGATGGCGTCATTGTTGCCAGAGGCGGACCACGCGACGGTTTTGCCCTGACCATCGAGAAGGGTCGTCCTCACTTTCACATCCGTTCAAAGGACAAGCTGGCCAGCATATCGGTCCGAGACACGATAAAGGGGAAATGGCATCATTTGGCAGGTGTCCTGTCGAAAGACAAATCAATGCGTCTCTATCTCGACGGACGGCTAGGCGCCAAAGGGGAAGCCCCTGATCTAATTGCCTCCGACCCTATCCAAAGCCTGGATATAGGAGCCGACGACCTATCCGCCGTAGGGAACTACTCAAGCCCATTCAATTTCACTGGCTCGATCGACGAGGTACGCCTGCACTTCGGTGAGGTTGACAGCGAGATCTTCACTAAGGCCTTTCTCAATCCGGGAGTAGAACGAGCCATTGAATCGACCTGTGTACTCGCTTGCTCTTTCGATAATGAAAAGGCCGCCGATCTCTCTCCACACGGACACAAAGCTAGCGTCACCGGAGCTCAGCCTGCCAAAGGCAAAGTGGGAAATGCGTTCCGCTTTGCCGGCAAAGCAAAAAAAGGAGGAAAACAGCAAGCCGGCGGAGGCGTCGCCCACAACTGGACGAACGACGTTCCCGTGCTTGCCCGTGGAATGGTTTTGGCTGAGGACGTCATCTTCGTTGCAGGTCCCCCGGACGTCATGGACGAGGAAGAAACTTTTTCGCGCATTATGGCTCGCGACAATTCCGTGAAAGAGGTCATCGACAAGCAGGAAGCTGCCTTAGCAGGCACCCAAGGCGCCGTGCTTCTCGCAGTATCCGCCAAAACAGGTGAAACCTTGGCCAAGTACAACCTTGGTTACCTTCCTACTTGGGACGGTCTTGCCGCGGCCAACGGAAAACTCTTCCTCTCCACAGTGAAAGGCACGATCACCTGCCTGAAGGGGGAAAAATAAAATCCGCCATGGAGGAAACTCCAACCAGATTATGAACAAGCTGAAAATTCCGTGGTTTGCCCTACTGGCATGCCCTCTTTTTGTTTCGACGAATTCGCCTGAAGAACACAAGTGAAATTCTCTTTAAATCGAAGGCCTCTAAGCCATACAAGGAGGGACTAAGTTGTTTGAGAGCCTAACTACCCGCATTCTTCTTGGCGGGCTTGTGCTATCGTGTTTCACAGCAGGAACGGGCGAAGCCGCCAAGAGTAAGAAGAATCGACTAACACCTGCTCTGGAGCAATCCTTCACACCCGAAAAGTTAAAAGAGGATTTCAATGTCCTTAGGCAAGCCCTTGAGGGAGGCCATCCGGGGTTGTACCTCTATACCTCGAAGGATGAATTCGACCGAAGATTCGATCAAGCCGACAAGGCGTTCGACCGACCAATGACCTTGCGTGAATTCTATTTGGAAGTAGCTCCGCTGGTCGAGAAGGTCTATTGCGGGCACACGTATTTCGATCTTTCTCCCAAACTGCTAAAGTCTCTCCAGAAAGAAACTGCCCTATTCCCGCTTCCACTAATCTTCCTCAATAAGAAAGCCTATGTCGATCACGCTAAACTCGATGTGCCGCTAGGCAGTCAGATTACAGCAATCAACGGCATGCCAATGGGAGAAATCCTAGCAAAACTTCTGCCTTACGTCAGGTCCGATGGATACAACGCCACTCTGAAATATCGCCAAATGGCCGAGGAGTTCGCTCTGCACTATTTTCTTTTCTTTGGTCAAAAGGAAAAGTTTCAAATCGACTACCTCCCTTTTGGATCAGAAAAAGAATCGAGCAAATCGATTAAATCCGTACCCGCCGGAAAACTCGAGAAGACCCTATCCGAACGTCATTCGACTATTGGCAAACTAAAGAAGTACAAATTGAGCCATGTCGAGAAAGGCATCCAGTTGCTCAGCATGAACTCCTTTGACTTCGGATTGAACAAAAAGGGACGACAGAAATACAAAACCTTTCTTCGAGACAACTTCGAGACACTCGAGGAAGATGAGGTGGAGCACATCGTACTCGACTTGCGCCAAAACGACGGGGGTTACGTGGGCAACGACGCCCAACTCTTCTCTTACTTTGCCCAAGCCCCTTTTCGCGATGTAAAGTCGGCCGATACCAAAACCCTGACAATTCCCGTCAAGGAACATTTAGCACGCAACCAGTTCCCAAAGATGTTGGAAAAAATGCTGGCTAAGGATTTCGAGAAATCGGATACGGGCCGTTTTGTGATGCTCCAGGAAAAAAACCGTGCATGGAAACCAAGGAAAACGGCATTCGACGGCCATGTATACGTCCTCATCGGCGGTTGGACGCACTCGGGAGGAGTAGTTCTTTGCAGTTTCCTGTTGAATAACGACAATGTAACGTTCAT
The DNA here is from genome assembly GCA_937893275.1 of uncultured Opitutia bacterium. Taxonomy (GTDB): domain Bacteria; phylum Verrucomicrobiota; class Verrucomicrobiia; order Opitutales; family Seribacteraceae. Next base: position 2,514 of record CALBIN010000019.1, read on the forward strand.
TGGCGAGGAAACCGGAGGGGGACACGCCAACTTCACGGCGGGTAACATGGTGCTCTACGATTTACCCAATACCCGTTGCCAAATCGAAGTTCCCCTAATTCGATACGAGAGTTACCGAGGGGAAAAGACTTTCCCTAAAGGGAGTGGCATTCGTCCCGACCACAATGTTGCACAAAGCCAGAAAGACCTAATCGAAGATGTCGATACGGTTATGAAATTCGCCTTAGAACTGGCACGAGGACGCGTGCCGCCGGAGGACGGCAGAGACAAGTGAACTGCTCACCGACGGGCATTTTTCTGTCAACTGAACTCGTTTAAAGTTCCAAGCCCAATGAAGATCGTTATCTTGGATGGTCACACCCTCAACCCCGGAGACCTCTCGTGGGATGATCTCGCTAAGTTTGGCGAACTGAAAGTATACGAACGAACGCCCCCCGAACTGGTGGCCGAAAGATGTACTGGGGCCGAGGTAATCATCACCAACAAAGCACTCGTCGCCCGCGAAACCATCGATGCTCTGCTGGAGTTACGCTACATCGGCGTCACGGCCACGGGAGTGAACATCGTGGATTGCGAAGCTGCGTCCGAACGCGGAATTCCCGTTACGAATGTGCCGGGCTACGGACCAAAGTCCGTCGCCCAAATGACCTTTGCTCATATTCTCAACCTCACGCAGCGAACAAGTCACCACGCAAATGAAGTGTCGGAAGGACACTGGGCGAGTTGCCCCGACTTCTGCTTCACCGACTTCCCCCTCGTCGAATTGGACGGACTCACTCTCGGCATTCTCGGTTACGGAACAATCGGTAAAGAAACCGCCCGCATCGGAAGAGCATTCGGAATGAAGGTCATCGCCCACAGTCGCTCTCTCAAGGAAAACGTTGAAGGCGAAGTGGAGGCAGTGAGCATGGACACCCTCTTTGGGCAAAGCGACGTACTTAGCCTCCATTGCCCGCTCACGCCCGAAACGGATCGAGTCGTGAATTCGGAAAACCTAGCCAAGATGAAGTCCGCCGCCTTCCTCATCAATACTGGCAGAGGCCAGCTTGTGGACGAAGAGGCTCTCGCAGATGCCCTCAACGCAGGTCACCTCGCCGGCGCAGGTCTCGACGTCCTTTCCAGCGAACCCCCCTCTCCCGACAATCCCTTGCCACAGGCGAATAACTGCTTCGTCACGCCACACATTGCCTGGGCAACCCTCGCCGCCCGACGGCGACTTCTGGACGCCACCGTGGCGAACCTCCAAGCATTCCTAGAAGGCGTGTCGATAAATGTGGTTAACGGAGTCTGAGTTACTCAGGGTCTGGCAACCGTCAAGTCCATGCAAACAAGTCGTTTCTTGTCACGGGCGAAAAGTTTGCCGTTGGAAATTGCGAAATGAGCTCGAGTCTCGAAACCTAGGATTTGTTGCCTGTGTAGCACTTTATATTCTTTTGAGACCGCAGTTGCCAAAAGAAGTTCTCCAGCCTCGGTAAGAACAATAAGTTTTCCGTCAGCCAGCAAAAGGTTTCCCGATGCCATTCGCCCCGACGTCCATTTGACGGAACCATCGGCAAGGCTAACGCAACGAAGCTCAGGCCCGCGCTCTTGACGACCATGAAAACCGTAGAGATGACCATCGTGATGAACCGCTGTGGAATAGTGACCGTCAAGCATACCAACTTTCTTCCAGATGGTTTGCGTGAACACACCACCCTTGCCATCGGGTTTTAACTTCCAAACGGCCCCACCCACATCATAGCAACTGGAAACAAAGACGGAATCTCCGATCAGCAGGGGTGTCGCTGCGTTTACGGATGCATTAATTGGCGAGCGAAAACGCTCGAAGAAAAGCTGCCGACCAGTTTGAACCTCCAGTCCAAGAAAACCGTCACGGATGAAAAAGAGGGAGCAGGAAACCTCACCGACGGTAGTCGAAACAGGCGAGGAATAATCGTTTCCGTGATCGGTTGCCTTCCATAAGACCTTTCCCGTGTCCACATCGAAGGCAACCACCCCGGCGCCGGCCCCACCTACGTCAAGCATCACAAGCTTCCCTACGACTAGCGGGGAACAACAACGTCCAAAAAAGCCCTGTGGAGAACGAAACAGTTTAGCCACATCAACATTCCATTGAAGCTTGCCCGTAGCAAAATCGAGACAATTCAAAATGCCTTGTGGACCGTATGTGAAAACCTTGCCACCGGCAATCGTGGGAGTGGATCGAGGACCTTCGGCCATGCCGAAACCATCTCGATAGCCGGAAGCGAAGGCGTATCGCCAAAGTAGCTTGCCTGAAGAAGAATCCAGGCAATCAATCGATTCCTTAACTCCCGGACGGTGGTGAATGACCAATTTGCCTTCAAATACCACGGGAGTAGCCCAACCCTCACCAACCGATACTTTCCAAAGCGTCGGGAAAATCGCGCCGTCCTTGGGTAAAGAAAACTTTTCGCCGACGGCCACGCCATCGCGATTCGGCCCAAGCCATTGAGGCCAGTCCCCCGCAAAGGCAGAAACCGAAGGGAGCAGGCACACCACAAACACATAGATGCAAATTCTCATAAGAAGTCCCATGCTGACGACTCTCTGACTGTTCGTCCGGCAGAAAAGGCTTGGACTCGACAGATTGCTAGATTGAATAGGGAAATATGAAATTCGCGATCTGCAACGAAACCTACCAAGGGTGGGACTTCTCGAAAACTTGCGACCATGTCGCCGAAACAGGCTACGATGGCATCGAGGTCGCACCCTTCACGCTAAAGGAGGATCCGCGTGAACTGACCGAGGAGGAAGCCGGTCGGCACGGGGAAACCGCCAAATCCGCCGGACTGCAAGTCGTGGGGCTTCATTGGTTGCTAGTGAAACCGGGTTGGCTTCACCTTACTACGCCCGACGATTTGCTCCGCAAGGATACAGTGGCTTTCGGTCGACATCTTGCCTGCATATGCGCTGCCATGGGTGGTCGAGTGATGGTATGGGGAAGCCCGAAACAAAGAGACGTCGAGGATGACTGGATCTACGAAGATGCCTTTTCCCGAGCCGCCGACACACTGCGCGAAATAGCTGAAACTGCCGGTTCATTAGGCGTTACAATCGCGATGGAGCCTCTGGGCAGAGCAGAAACGAACTTCCTGAATACGGCTGAAGAAACCATACGTCTCATAGAAAAAGTAGACCATAAAGCATTGCGACTACATCTAGACGTAAAGGCCATGAGCGATGAAACAAAGTCGATTCCGGACATAATTCGTGAGAGCCGCAATCACACCGCTCACTTTCATGCAAATGACCCGAACCTGCGGGGACCCGGTTTTGGCGAGGTCAAGTTCGAGCCGATTGCTAAAGCTCTCAAGGAAAGCGGATACGATGGCTATGTTTCGGTTGAGGTCTTCGACTATTCTCCGGACCCCGAAACCATCGCGACCAAAAGCCTCGCCTATCTAAGGGAAACCTTCGAAAGCTAGGGCAGATCTACTAGCCGGGCTTCACCTTTTCGAGCTAGGCCCAAATCTTCCCCGAAACGAAACAACTGAGCTTTTTCTCTGTCTCTAAGGTCAAAACCTTCGGCAGTACGAGCCTTGCTCAAAGCTTCCATGGAAAAGTAATCCACCGACAAGGGGTTTTCGCTAAGCATGAGAGTCGGTTCGCCGCCGAGGAACTGAGCGTCGAACTTGCTACCGCCCGCATACTGAAAGCGGGAGAGGTCGAGAATCGAAAAAAGGTGCTTCTCCCAATACTCGGGTATGGCGAGTATTTCAGTCGCCGCCGAGGGAGCCGTGGTGGAGCGCCCAAGGAAGCGAGAGTTGTTGTCTACCGCGTGCAAGGAAGCATTTCCAACGGCAGCATCAATACCCATCGAACGACTGTCGATAGCTACAGGCAGGTTGATCCAGAAGGCATCCTCAAGGAAAAGAGGGGCAGGCAGGTAACTGCGGCGCTCCTCGCGCAAGCGAACTTCACGGTCACGCGGGTAGCGAAGGCTCAGGCGAGCTCGATAGTCAGTCGTGGGCGGCATAGGACTGTCATGGAACCATCTCTCGTCAAAATAGGTTCGCGAATCGAGAGCAACCACAGGATGCCCGCGATAGCGATTTCCTCCCTTGCTACGAGGCGGCAGGTAACCTGCACGACGAAGACCTCTTGTTTCAAGATCCAAGAGGAAAACGGATTCGGAAGCAAACCCTCGAGCCTTGAGCAAATCGAGCAAAGCATCCACCAAAGGTCGGGACGTGGCCAAACCTGGAGCAAAATGGGTAGAAAGTTTGATTCCGATTTTGGATTGGCGATCAGGCTGTAATTGCACCCCGCCTTTCAGCTCGTTGAAAAGAATGAGAGATCGGACGGAACGAGCATAATGTTCAGGTTTTCCCAGTGAACATCGGAAAGTCACAAGGGCCTTCTCCCGAAACAATGGCTTGGCTCGGTCCTTCGACACAAAAGGTTCACCGGGCAAATCCACGGAGAAGGAAACTCCGAAACTCAGAGAAAACATGGTTGCAACCGCGAGCATAGCTTGACGTTTCACGTCCTGTTGAGAATAGAAGTTTTAATGCAATTTCCGCTTTGTATGATAAGGTTCTCCGCTGTGGTCGTCTCGATAGTGATCACGGGCGGTTGTTCGGACGACCCGATACAAGTCTCTCCACCCAGTGAACCTGATCAGCAAAACCCGCCCGACCTAGGCGAGGCAATACAGAAACGCATCGAAGGTAAAACAGACGAAGCTCTGTCGATCCTACGTGATCTGAATGATCGACATCCCGAATCCCCTGAAATCATTACCATGCTCGGTCGCACTTTACTCGACGCCGAGGAATACGCCCTCGCCGCCTTTCGTCTTGAACAGGCTTTCTCGCTGGGTGGAGCAACGAACATTTTATCCGAAGCTGGGCAAGCTCACGTGCTTGCAGAAGACGACGAATCCGCGGAAAAGGCTTATGCCACCTATATTAAAAAGCATCCTGATGACACTTTTGCCAATCTAAAATACGCCCGCGTGCTCCACCGACTAGGGAAAGAAAGCCAGGCTCTGGACGCTTTCTTGCAAGCATCAGACAAGGCGGAAACAGCAGACGCAATGGCCGTAGCTCAGTTGTTTTTGGCAAAGAAAATGTACCCTCAAGCCGAGCACTGGTTCCGGTCCGCTGAAAAAAAAGCTCCGAATCAATCGCCACTCCCCTACCTCGGATTGCTTAAAATCAGGCTTAACCTGAATGACGAGAACTCGGCCGAAACCTTGATGCTGGCCATGGAAAAGACACATCCGGGTTCTCTAGACAAGAGCGAACACGCAAAAGCAACCGCCGATTTATTGAAACGTCGCCGTGGACTGGACTTCTTTCAAAGAGGTTACGCGACCGATGGGAAAACCGCTTCGGAATTGGCCGCAGCCTTACTAGCTCCACTTAAGGTTGAACCGGTGGTAGGTGGATCCAAGCTTCCCCCCCGCACTCCCGAGATCGTGGAAAACTCTCCGGGTTCTCCATTCTCGATCGAGAGCAACGCCTCGCAGACCTCATCTCTGGATAATGAAACCACCGCCGCTACTCTTTCCCTTGCCGACATATTTTCAAGTTCTCCAAATAATTCGGAACCTGCAGAGAAAAGTTTTCTGGATCAAGCGGAGTTGGCCATGCTCGAAAAGAACTTCCGAAGCGCTTTGCTTTTTACCCGCAGAGCCATCAGGGAAAACCCCCAAAATGCCGCGGCATGGCATATGGCTTCCCAAGCCCACTTTCTTCTAGGTGAAGGCGACGAGGCCGAAATGAAATCCTTGGAAGCAACGCGCCATGCACCCGAAGATCTAGCATACCACATGGACTACCTTCGCATCGCTCGTGAGACACTCGCGAGACAGCGCTATCTCGAAGAGTTGGAAAAAGCTCACGAACGCTTTCCCGAGTCCATCGAAATTCTGTGGCAACTTGCTCGCCGCTATCATATCGCGGAAAACAAACCTACCACGGCCGCCATCCTCTATCGAAAACTGTTGGCAATGGCACCTCGGGACAATCCGTTGCGCCCCGAAGCCGAGCGGGAATTGCGAAGTCTAGCTCTGAACCCCTGAAGCTTACAAAGATTTTCGTGACCTCGTCCTGAGACTTACCCGATGCCAAGACTACACCGTGACTTTGTCGCCGAGCTCAAGGCCCGAATGGATCTCCACGACGTGGTGGCACCTTACGTGAGCCTAAAGCGATCCGGGGCAGACTGGAAAGGGCTCAGTCCTTTCAACCAAGAAAAGACTCCTTCTTTCTACGTTCATCCGGACAAAGGCTTTTTCAAGTGCTTCAGCAGTGGTGAGGCAGGAGACGCCATAAGCTTCATACAAAAAGTGGAGAACTTAGAATTTCAGGAAGCCGTCGAGTTTCTCGCGACTCGCTTCAACATAAACCTACGCTACGAAGAGACTGCCGACGGTAGCCCTGCAGCGCAGTCGTTTTCTCATCGAAAAGCCCTTTTCGACATACATGAACTGGCAATGTCTTGGTATCGCGAAAAATTTTGGGCTGATGACGAGGGAGGGCACTTCATTCGGAAGTACTGGACCCAGGAACGACACTTCCCCGATGAAGTAGCCAAGGAGTTCGGGATCGGTTACGCTCCCCCTGACTCATCCGGCCTTCTTCGCCTTTTCACGGAAAAAGGAATCCCTAAGGAAGTCCTAGACAAAAGCGGGCTATTTTTCG